>CAXAVQ010000006.1:0-22151 GCA_963971985.1 uncultured bacterium | reverse complement strand
CTTCAGCCAGATCGGCGGCTTCCTGTGCATCGCGACCGGCGGTCAGAACGGTGTGGTGAACGACGCGTTCCTGCTCGGCTCGGACTTTGTGCCGGTCCCCGGCGCACCAGCGCCCCTGCCGTTCTGCTCCGGGCTGCTCCCGGGCGATCCGGCGCTCGCGGGCATTTTCAACATGGACGCGATCGACCGCCTCGGCCTGGATATCCAGGCAATCCTGAATCAGCACACCAGCGGACTGCCGGTCTTCGTCGATCCGGCAGACCCGGCCATCACGCAGTGCCTCAACGGACCCGAGAATCTGTTCATCTCCATGGACGACGACGCGCTGAGCACATACCTCGGTGATCCGATGACCGGCGTGTGCGACATGCCGACCTCCTCGGAATCGAAACAGGGCGAAACCTACGGCGGCGATGTCCATCAGGACGAGGTGATCGGACTGGTCACCGATCGCAACGTCGCGGGAGCCCGTGCGAACCTGCTCACCCGCTACCCAGTGCTGACGGAAGAGCGCCTGCACACGAGCCTCGGGCCCAACCCCGTCGCGCCGGACCAGTCTCAGGACAACGACGTCAACGGGCTCGACATCGCGGCCTCGTTGGCTTGTGATATCACCTACTTCTCGGCCGACCACGCCGCGACGGGTGTCGACACGAACGGGAACAGGCTGCGTTCGGGTGTGATCTACCAGCACGTGCCGGGCGGTGGTCTCGTCGAGGCCGTTGATCCAACGCTGCATCTGGGCATCAGCGCGGATGTTGACATCGACGCGATCGAGTTCGTGGTGTCCGAGTTCGCGTTCGCCCCGGCATCGACGGCCATCGAGGGCGAGACCTGCCAGATTCCGATCCCCGCGACGGATTTCTTCAACGGCGGCTGCAACAGCCCGTCACCCGTGTTCACCGACCTCGCCCTGAACCAGACGATGGCGGCCACCACCGGTGACGACGGGCAGACCCGCGACACGGACTGGTTCCGCGTCGTCGCGCCGGTTCCCGGTGACTACACACTCACGGTGAACGCCTCGGGCGACGTCGTCGCCGGGTTCATCGGTGATGCCAACGGTCCGACCGTCAACCCCGTCTGCGGCGTCCCCGCGCAGATCAACCCGATCGGCACCGGAAGCGGCCAATTCGCCCTGACCGCACAGATCGCGACCGCCGGGGAATATTGGATCTTCGTCAGCACCGACGGCTGGAACAACCAGGGGTGCTTCGATTACACGGTCCTGCTCGAACCGACCCAGGCACAGACCGGGTCCGCGCTCGCGTTGCTGTACTCCGTGGACGACGACGACCCTGCGACGATCGGCATCGACGAGTCCGGTGGCCTCGACTCCGGGCAGATCTACATCTCGTTCCTGAACGGCGTCTCCGATGAATTCCTGAGCGCCCCTCTGGACGACAACATCGACGGCCTGACGTCGTGGTCGCACCCGCTCCGCTACGCGGTCAACACGTCGCTGGGACCGCAGTGCCCCGGTGACGTCACCGGCGACAACATCGTTGATCTCGCCGACCTCAACGCCGTGCTCGGAAACTTCGGACAAGGCGGCCCCGTCGGCGATGCGAACGGTGACGGCGCGGTCGATCTCGGCGACCTCAACCTCGTGCTCGGCAACTTCGGGACCGTGTGCCCGTAACAGGCCGACAGCGCGAGACCGCCGTGCGTTCAGCCCGGAGCCGCGTGCTCCGGGCTGTCGCGCGCATCACCCAGACGCGTGCCGGATCATCGGAATCACGAGCAGCAGGACGGAAAGAGCAAAGAGCACGACACCGAGCACGATCGGCCCTGCTGCTCGCACGCGAAGGTCCAGCCCGCGCGGCTCATCCGACACGCCTCGCCACACCAGCGCGCCAAGCCACGCGAGCACGATCAGCACGATCGGTTCGAAGTACCGCTGCCAGGCCATGGTGTTCATGGTCTGCGCGCTCACGAAGCCGAGCAGCGCGACCAGCAGGATCAGCGCCTCGTTGCCTCGCCCGGCGCGCTTCGACGCTCTCCAGAGCAGCAGCAGCCCGAACGCGCCGGCCGGGGCCGCGAGCGTGATGACGACCGAACGCTCCGCGATGTCTGGAGCGCGACGAACGATCTCCCAGAGCCACCCGTACGCCCGCGATTTCCACAGCTGCGTCTCGCGCGCCTGATCGATCGTGGCCGAGGTCGGCACGGCGATCGCGCACACCAGCCCGAGCAGCATCGCGAGCAGCGCGGGCGCATCCGTGAGCGGTCGAAGCACGAATCGCTTCAGCTCGTCCCACACCAGCGGCAGGTAGAAAAACCCGCACACGCCGCAGAGCGCGAGCGTGAACGCCGGGGTCGCGAGGTTCGGGCCCGCGGCGTGGATCCGCACGAACTCGCTCGCCTGCGGCACCAGCCCACCCCAGAGGAGCACGAACACGCCGAGCAGCCCGAGCGCGCACGCGAACCCGATCAGCGCGAACAACAGCGGTCGCCAGGTTGGGCGATCCGGGTGGTCAACGAGCCCCTTCGGCGCCAACTTTGCCAACGGGCTCTCCAGCACGCCGGCAAGCACCGCCGGCCCCGCGCTCCAGACCATGATCTGGCGCACACCGACGCCCAGCGTCGCCACCAGCCCCGCCCCGAGCAGCGAGACCGGCTTCGCTCGCGAAAACGCCGCCAGCCCGAGCGCGATCGCCACCAGCAGCCACGCGAGGTTGTCCGTGGTCAGAAACGCCGTCGCGCCGAGGATGTATTTGCTCGTCGCCACCGGCAGGCAGAGCACGAACGCGGGCCAGGGACCAGCGAGACGAGACGCGAAGATGTACACCACGCCCACCAGCGCCAGCCCGAAGGCCACGTTCAGCACCAGCACCGGCGCGATATTCGCCCGTTCGTCAGAGTCGAACGGTCCGGCGGTCACCCGGAGCACGGTCGCCATCAGCGCGTGATAGCCCGGAGCGGTCGCGGAGTCGTACTCGACGATGTCGATCCCAGGCCACTGCCGGTGCATGGTGTCGATGATCGGGCGATGGAACAGGGCCTGGTCCGCCCACTCGCTAGGCACGCTCAGGTCGTCGAAGTCCTTGACCGAGTCAACCGGGCCGAGGAGCGCCGCGATCTGGATCGCCATCACAGGCACCGCAACGAGGGCCGCGATCAGCACCAGCAGGACGCCCGGAATCATCGCCGCTCGCCCGGGGCGCTTCGTCGATCGTTCTGTTTCGGGGCGATCCATGCGATCTCCGGGGGTCCGAAGCGGTGATTGGGCCAAGGCGGGACCGGGTCTGTGCCGATGGAGACCCGATATAGTCCTTGAATCGGCCACCTGATGCACGGTGCTGCGTCCGACTTCGCAACCCCACCCCACTTCGAGCGGTTTCTTGACCACGACCGAGCCCACCCCGGCCACCGACAGCCCGAACCAACGCCCGCTCTGGCTGGCGATGGTGAAAGCCGCACGTCCCAAGCAGTGGTCCAAGAGCGCCTTCGTGCTCGTCGGTCCCCTCTACGGCCTGTCGGATCTGGCCGAGCAAGGTCGCGAATTCCCCGGGGTGGTCCTGACCGCGCTGCTCGCCGCCCTCGCCTTCGCCCTCGCCTCCTCGGCCTGCTACATCTTCAACGACCTCATGGATCGCGAGGCCGACCGGCACCACCCCCGAAAGTGCCGACGCCCCATCGCCAGCGGGGAGATTTCCACCGGCCTCGCCCGCATTTTCGGCCTCGCCCTGCTCATCGCCGCCGGGGTCGTGACTTTCCTGCTCCCCAGCGAGACCGGCCGGCTCTGGCTCGGCGTGACCATCGGCCTGCACGTTGTCAACGTATTTTCCTACAGCCTGCTGTGGAAACACATCGCCATCGCCGACGTCATGAGCCTCTCGCTCGGATTCGTCCTGCGCGTCATGGGCGGCTGCGCCGCCGTCGGCATCGAGCCGACCGTCTGGCTGCTCAACGTCACCTTCTTCCTCTCGATGTTCCTGGCGTTTGGCAAGCGCCTCGGCGAGCGCCGGACCCTCGCAGGTGTGACCGTCAGCGGCGGGTCGCTCGCTGAAGAGCACCGCCGGGTCCAAGGCAGCTACACCGACGCCATGCTCCAGATGTCGGTGGTCATCTCCGCCGTCACCACACTGGTGGTGTATGCCTTCTACGTGCAGGCCAAGGACGCGCCGGTCGTCGTCGGCTTCAACCTACTGTGGCTGACCATCCTGCCCGCGACGTTCGGGCTGCTGCGCTGCATCCTCGTCCTCGAGCACGGTCTGTTCGACGATCCGACCGAACTCGCCTACCGCGACCGGTCGTTCCAGGCCGCGGGGCTGCTCTTCGTCCTGATCACCGTGTTCGTCGTGCTGATCGGGCACCCGGACGGCCCCGTCGACGGTGCCGTTCCGGACGAGCAGGTCCAATCTCCCCTCGACATATCGGACTTATCGGACGACTGACCGAGTTTGGGATTTGCCCGGATTCTGCGTCGATACCTGCCACACGCCGGCTCGGTCGGCGGTAGCACCCTCTGCTCCCCAGCACTTGTACGCGGGAGCCGTCGCGACGGAAATGGTGCGTCGCGATCGAGGTCTTTCAGGATTGTCGTGAATCCGACAGGAGTATGTGAAATGGGATGGATCCGTAATTCAAGAACCGCTCGCGCGATGACCATGGCAGCCGGTCTCGCCCTCGGCCTGAGCGCGGCGTCGACCGCCTCGGCCCAGAACTTCCCGCCGTTCGAGAGCGTCTCCGACGGCTACACCAAGGTCGTTTCGACGACCGACGGTGCTGCGCCGATGTACACCCTCTGGGTGCGCGATCGCGACGGCCAGATGCTCGCCGAACTGCCCCGAAACTTCGAGGGGCGCAGCTTCATCCTCAACAGCACCGTGAAAGCCGGCGACCTCATGGCCGGCCTCCAGGGCGGCTCGCGCTACGTCCACTGGAAGAAGTATGACAACCGCCTCGCCCTCATCGAGCCGGAACTGCAGACCCGCTCCACCGGTGATGCCGAGTCCAAGGCCTCGATCCAGCGCCACTTCACCGACCGCGTCTGGCTCGACGTGCCGATCGTCACCATGGGCCCCGGCGGCGGGCCGGTCATCGACCTCGACGCCCTGTTCGTCAACGGTGCGCGCAACTTCTTCGGGAACACCGCCAACGGCCTCAACCCGAACCTCACCAAGATCACCAAGGCCAAGGCCTTCCCGAACAACGTCGAGATCGCCGTGGAAGGCCCCGTCGCCGGCGGCCAGCTCCGCACCTTCGCGTACTCGCTGATCAATCCGCCCAGCGGCAACGGCTACAAGCCGCGCGAGGCCGACAACCGAGTCGGCTACTTCACCACCTTCTACCGCGACCTCGGCTCGTACAACTCCGACCGCAAGTGGGTCCGCTACGTCAACCGCTGGCACCTCGAGAAGCGCGACCCGAGCCTGAAGCTCAGCCCGCCCAAGGAGCCGATCGTCTTCTACGTCGAGCACACCGTCCCGGTGCGCTACCGCCCGTACGTCCGCGACGGCATCCTGCAGTGGAACAAGGCCTTCGAACAGATCGGCATCCGCGACGCCATCGAGGTCCGCTACCAGGACATGGCCACCGGCCTGAACATGGACATCGACCCCGAAGACGCCCGCTACAACTTCGTGGTGTGGCAGTCCAACGATCGCGGCCTCGCCGTCGGCCCCAGCCGCCCGCACCCCGAGACCGGCCAGATCTTCGACGCCGACGTCGTGCTCGGCGACGGCTGGCTGCGCGTCTTCGCGATGGACTGGGAGAACGTCATGAGCTCCATGCTCATGGAGGGCATGACCCCCGAGACCCTCGCGTGGCTGGAGACCCGCCCGCAGTACGACCCGCGGATCCGCCTCGCCGCTCCGGAAGAGCGTGAGGCGATGATCGCCGAGCGCCAGGCCCGTCAGGCCCGCATCGCCGCGGGTCTCGAAGAGCGCGATGACACCCCGTACCTCGGCACGCACTGGAACTTCCTCGGCGAGGACGGCGAGCCGCTGCTCCCCGGCGAGGCCCAGGGCCTCGACATGGCCTGCTCGGCCGCGATGGGCATGGCCTACTCCATGAGCATGCTTCGCACGCACCTCGAACTCAACGGCGTGCTCGACGAGCTGCGCAACGGCGAAGGCAGCGACGGCAACATCATCGACGGCCTGCCCGAAGAGTACGTCGGCCCGCTGCTGGCCCACCTCGTCGCGCACGAGATCGGCCACACCCTCGGCCTGCGTCACAACTTCAAGGGCTCGAGCATCTTCACGATCGACGAGATTAACTCCGAAGCCGTGAAGGGCAAGGAGCCGTGGGCGAACTCGGTCATGGACTACTCGCCGCTCAACATCAACATGGACGACGAGGCCGTGCAGGGCGACTACGCCCCGATCGGCATCGGCGACTACGACATGTGGGCGATCGAGTACGGCTACACCTTCGGCGACCCGAGCGAAGTCGCCAAGCGCAACACCGAGCCCGGCCTGCAGTACGGCAGCGACGAAGACACCTTCGGCCCTGATCCGTTCTCCCGCCGCTACGACCTCGGTGCCGATCCGCACGAGTACGCTCGCGTCAAGATGGACATCGCGCGCCACTACCGCGAGAACCTGCTCGACGAGTTCGTCAAGGAGGGCGACAACTGGGCCAAGGCCCGTCGCGGCTACCAGCTCTCGCTCAGCGAGCAGTCCGGCGCGCTCGGCATCATGGCCAACTGGATCGGCGGCTCGTACGTCAGTCGCAACCAGAAGGGCGACCCCAACGCCGTCGACCCCGTCCGCCCCGTCGAAGCCGAGAAGCAGCGCGAGGCGCTGCAGTTCGTCGTCCAGAACGGGTTCTACGACGAGGCGTTCGGCCTGACCCCCGAGATGCTCCGTCACATGACCACCGAGTCCTGGATGGACCCGGGCAACCGCCTCGAAGAGCCGACCTGGCCGGTCCACGACCGTATCCTCGGCATCCAGGCGTCCATGCTCACCGCGATCATGAACCCGACCACGCTCCGGCGTGTCTACGACAACGAGTTCATCGTCGCGCCCGATGAGGACGCGCTCACGCTGCACGAGGTCGTCACCACCGTGACCGACGCCGTCTGGGAAGAACTCGACGGCGACGTCTCCAAGCGGTACTCGGTCCGCGAACCGATGATCTCAAGCATGCGGCGCAACCTGCAGGCCGAGCACGTCGATCGCCTGATCGACCTGACCATGCCCGGCGGCATGTTCGGCGCCGCGGCACGCCCGATCTCGACCCTGTCGCGCATGACGCTGACCGACCTCAACGAGCAGATCGGCACCGTACTCGACGGCGCGTCGGCCAACCGTCTGGACCCGTACACCCGGGCCCACCTGATGGAGGTCTCGCAGAAGATCGAGAAGGCGCTCGACGCCGACTACATCTACAACGCGAGCTCCATGGGCGGCGGCAACATCATGTCGCTGTTCGGCAAGCCGGCCCCCGGCCAGTAAGCACGCACCATCTCCGCGACTGAAGCGGATTCACGACGCGGGCCGTCTCCTCATGGAGGCGGCCCGTTTTCGTTGGTAGCTCAAACCGCTGCCGCGAACGCTCAGGCGAAGATCATCGCGATGATGACCGCCAGCACGATCAAGACGATCTGAGTGATGAGTGCGGCCAAGAACGACTTCACGAGTGATGCTTCATGTCGCTTGCTGATGAAGTAGGTCAGTACCGCCAGCGTGATCGGCCAGTTGAACCAGTTCCCCTCTGCCTGTCCGAATTCCACGCCCTGAGCACTCGACATTGCGAACTCGATCCCGACATTCGCAATCGTTCCCACGATCATCGCCGGTAGAACGGTATTGAACACGTAGCCGAAACCCGACTGGTCTTTGATCATGAGCCGGAGAGTCGGCATCAGCACGATGCTCACGATCAATGATCCGATCAGGATGCCGAAAATCAGAAAGAAGATGAGGGCGCCGATCATGGGAATCTCCAAGTGCGAGGGATGAATCGCGACAAGGTAGAGTCGCGTCGAGCTCTCACGCAACGAAATTCCTGACTATTTCCGGCTCGACTCGCCCAGCCGCTCAAGCGTCGCGAGGCCCGCACCATCGGCGAGCACCTCCCGCCCCATCGCCACGCCCTCCGCCATCGTGTCCACCACCCCCCCCACCACCAGCGCCGATGCCGCGTTAAGCACAGCGATGTCCGCTTTCGGCCCCGGCTCTCCGGCCAGGATAGAGCGGATCACCCCAGCAGCCTCGTCGAGGTCGCCCGCCTGAAGGTCTTCAAGATCGGCCCGCTCGATGCCGACCGAGCGCGGGTCGAAGTGCTCGATCTCGACCGCCCCGCCGCGCACGTGAGCGATCGTCGTGGTCGTGGTCGTGGTGATCTCGTCGAGCCCGTCGTCCCCACGCACAACCATCGCCCGCTCCGTGCCGAGGGCCGCCAGAGTCTCGGCGACCGGGCCCAGCCGTTCGCCGTCGTACACGCCCAGCAATTGCCTGCGCGCGCCGGCCGGGTTGGTCAGCGGGCCAAGCAGGTTGAACACCGTCGGGAACCCCAGCGCCTTGCGCGGTCCCGCGGCGTGGCGCATCGCCGGGTGATGATGGATCGCGAAGCAGAAACAGATGCCCGCTTCCTCCAGACACCGGGCCTGCTGCTCGGGCGAGGCGTCGATGTTGATGCCCAGTTGCTTGAGCACCTCCGCCGAGCCGCGCCCGGTGCGCGAGCGGTTGCCGTGCTTGGCGACGAGGATTCGTTTCTCACCGGCCGCGGCGGCGATGATCGCGGCGGCGGTCGAGACGTTGAACGTCTTCGGCGCACCGCCGGTGCCGCAGGTGTCGACCAGCCGTGGGCGGAGCGACTCGTCGATCGGGACCGGCGTGACATGCTCGCGCATGACCGTGGCGGCCCCGATGAGTTCCTCGGTCGTCACGCCGCGAGACTGGATCAGCGACAGGGCCGCGCCGATCTGGGCCGGATCGGCCTCGCCGGACAGGATCGCTCGAAACAGGCTGCCCGCTTGGGCCCGATCCAGCGGTTCACCGCTGACGAGGATGCTCAGGAGATCGTGCATGCGTGAAATCTAACGCCTTCAGACGCCAACAACGCCGTTGCAGCCTTCCGGTCGGGGATTCCTATACTCGCGGGCACGGATCGCCGGCGTTATCGGGAGCACAGGAGCACAGAGCATGGCACACGGTCTCGGTTGGAACACTCGCCTCACGTGCGCCCTCGCGCTGCTGGTGTCGACCGCTTCGACGGCGTTGGCCGACGCCCGCGCCTGGGTCTCCGGATCAGCCGAAGCGGCCGATCTCGTGCTGACGCTCCGGAGCGTGGACGAGGCCGATGCGTCCCTGCGATCGCTCTCGAGAACCGCCGAAATCGACTGGCTGCCTCCCGCCTCGCGTCTGCTCGAGGCCACCAGCCTCAGCGCGGGTGTCGACACCTCGCGCCCGCTGGTGATCGCGATGATGCCCGGTGCGGGCGAGGACGGGACACCACGGATCGTCACGATCCTGCCGACGACCTCGTCCGACGCGCTGCTGGAAGCCTTCGATGCGCGGGCGCTGCCCGACTCCCCGGGCCTGTACGGCTTCACCTTCGCAGGACGCCCGTATCACGCGCGGGTGCTCCCGGACGACCATTTCGCGATCAGCGCGGATGCCGGCGCATTGCGCGCCCTGGCGACCGACAACTCCGAATCCCGAGCCGACGCACCGATCCGCCTCGAACTCCTCGGATCCGGGTCGCTCGCCTCGTTGAACGCCCTGCTTCAGCAGGCCAGAGCGGACGAACTGCCGACGGAACTGTTCGAGCCGCTGGTCGCCGATGCCGAGCGTGTGGTCATCGATCTGACTCCGGACGCGAGTTCGCTCCGTGCGGATATCCGGATCGTGGCGCGCGAGGGCGGTGATCTCGATCCGAACGGTGCACCCACACAGCTCCTCGAAGCGGCTCCGTTCCCCGATGTCGAGTTCGTCTTCCTCGCCCACGGACGCCTCGACCACCCGCTGTTCGCGCGATGGATGAGGCCCGTGCTGACCGACACGCTCGGCCTCGGTGAGGAGGGGGCGTCCGGGCTGCGCAGCGCTTCGCTGCTGATCAGCGCGCCCGAGACGCTTTTCGGTTCCGGCGGCGCGACGGTCTCCGTCGCCCTGCAGGGCGAGCAGACGCAGGCCCTTCAGGCATCGATCCGCCGATCACTGTCGGCTCTTCGGGGCGCTTCCGTCGACGCCGGGGTGAGTTCGCGAGTCGGCGTTCCGCTCGACCACCTCCGGTTCGCTCCACCGACCGGCACCAACGGCGAACGCCCCAACTTCGGAGGAGGGATCGGGGGGATGCTCCTCGGCGGCGGGCGGATGGACCCGGGCGCCGACCAGTCGATCGCCGGGCGGATGTTCGAGCGGAACGGGCGGGTGTACCTCACCAGCGCGACCGAAGGGGAAAGACTGGACCGGCTGATCGCCTTCAACAACCGGACCGCGTCGGTGGAATCGACAGGCCCGCTGAGCACGTGGCTCGACCGGCTCGGTCGCGAGCAGGACGCCCGGATGGCGCTGAACATCGCGCCAGTGGTCAAGTGGTTCGCCGGCCCGGCCCGGATCACACTGCCCGAGGAGATCGCCCCGGTTGTCGGTGGGCTCCGCACCGAGGAGGGCGCCATCCGAGCAACGGTGCTCGTGCCCGCCGAGGTCATCAAGACGCTCGAACAGTTCCGGCGCGTCGCTTCCTCGATGGAGCGCGACCGGTGACGGGCGGGTTCTGGCAGCTCGCCGCCGGCCGGCGCATCGACCTGTCCGGCGCGCGGATCATGGGCATCCTGAACATCACGCCCGACTCGTTCTCCGACGGCGGTCGCTACATCGAGGCGCATCACGCCGTGGAACGGGCCCGCGAACTCATCGAGGAGGGCGCCAACCTGCTCGACATCGGCGGCGAGTCGACCCGCCCGGGCGCGAAGCGCATCGACGCGAAGACCCAGATCGCGCGCGTCATCCCGGTCATCCGGGCCATCCGCGACCACGGCATCGATGTGCCGATCAGCATCGACACCACGCTCGCCGAAGTCGCCGCAGCCGCAATCGACGCCGGCGCATCGATCATCAACGACGTCGCCGCCGGAACCGAGAGCGAGTCGATGCTCGACCTGGCAGCCCGGACCGGTGCGGGCTTGGTGCTCATGCACCGCCTGCGCGAGCCGGGGGCCGACTCGTTCTCGAACGCCTACCCGAAGGACCCGGAGTACGACCATCCGGACGGCGTCATGGGCGTCGTGCGCGAGTTCCTCGCGGCGCGCGCCGAGGCGGCGATCAGCGCGGGCGTCGCACCGGAGGCGATCGTGATCGACCCGGGGCTCGGCTTCGGCAAGAGCGTGGCGCAGAACTACGAACTGATCGCACGCACCCGCGATCTGCTCTCGCTCGGGTTTCCCCTTTTGTCCGCCGCCAGTCGCAAGAGCTTCATCGGGGCGATCAGCGGCGTGGAACGGGCTTCAGGCCGGGTGAGCGGGAGTGTGGCGGTGTCTGTCGCCCAGTTCAGGATGGGGGTCCGGCTGTTCCGGGTCCACGATGCGCGTGAGCACGTCCAGGCCCTGCGCGTGGCCGAAGCCATCGGGAACGCGGGCCGGGAATAAACCCCGATCGAGCGGCGTTCCCTTGCTCCCAGGCCTGTTTTTCTACCTTTTCCCATCCGGGAGAACGGCTGCGATCGGAGCACGCCGTTGCTACACTCCGGTATCTACACACACACAATGCGGGGCTTCCCCCGCAGAGTCAGAAGGGAACGACCCATGGCCTCCGAGAATGTGCACGAGTTCACCGACGCGAACTTCAAGGACGAAGTGGAATCCGCGGACAAGCCCGTTCTGGTCGATTTCTGGGCCGAATGGTGCATGCCGTGCCGGATGCTCTCCCCGACGATCGACAAGCTCGCCGGCGAGCACGAGGGCAAGATCAAGGTCGGCAAGGTCAACATCGACCACAACCAGCAGGTCTCGGTCAACCACGGCATCAACGCCATCCCGACCGTGCTGATCTTCAAGGGCGGCGAAGTGGTCAAGCGCTTCGTCGGCATCACCTCCGAGGGCGACCTCGCCGCGGCGATCGAAGAAGTCTCCGCCTAAGCCGATGCCCTCACAGTTCTACTACATGTACTCACTAAGGGACCCGCGATCATCTCGCTCGGTCCCTTTTTACATTGGCAAGGGCACTGGCAGCCGTGCCTTCGATCACCTCGCACGGCCCGACAACTCAGTAAAATGGCGTCGAATCAAGTCAATCATTGACGACGGTAAAGAGCCCATCGTGTCGATCCTAGTCGACAACGTTTCCGAGGCCGACGCTCTGAGGATCGAGGCGGAACTCATCGCGGCGTTTGGCACAGAGCAGCAAGGGGGGCTACTAACCAACGTTGTCTCACCAATCGGCGACGTTGAGGACAAGAGGTCGCATATCCAAGTGCCTCACGGCTGCGTGGAGCGGGCCCAACTCGGGCTTGGGCTTCTCAAGGATGCGGTGTTCGAACTCGTCCGCAACAACCCTGCAGGCGTCGGCAATGCTGACGTTGCGAGCAGTCTCGGGCTGCGAAGCGATTACAATGGACGTCAGAAGGACTACCTGTCCTACAGTGTGTTGGGCCTGTTGCTCCGGGAGCAGAAAATCCAAAGGACGGGTCGAAAGCACACTGCCAAGTAGTCGTACTCTCCATCGAACCCGTCTCCGCTTACCCGGAGGCGGGTTTTTCGTTGGCCCCGTCGCGCGCGACGCGCAGCCAGCCGCCCATCGGCTCCTGCTTCGATTTCAGCATCACCCAGCCCAGGAGCGCAAAGCCGGCGATGACCATGAAGACGCTCAGCGACTGCCCCCGGCTCAGGCCGGGGAAGAACCCGCTGACGCCGACGTCGGGCAGGCGATAGAACTCGGTGAAGATCCGACCCGCACCATAGACGATCAGGAACCACGCCCCGATGACACCCGGCTTGCGCGCCTTCCAGGCGATCGCCCAGAGCACGACGAGCAGGACGATGCCCTCGAAGAACGCCTGGTAGAGCTGCGAGGGGTGACGCGCGTTCAGCAGGGGGCCGACCTGCTCGATCACGACGTCGACGCCCTGCTGGATGCTCTGTGTCACGAATCCGGACATGGCCTTGATCCGCTCTGGCTCGGAGAGTTCGGACGCCTGCTCAGTTCCGAGGTAGGTGACACTCAATTCGTTCATCTCGGCCCGGGTGTCCGGGTTGACCGCGTTGTACCACTCCAGCGTGCGCGAGCCGAGCTCCTGAGGGAACTTGACCGACCACCACGGGGCGTCTTCCCACGGGCGGGCCACGATCTTCCCGAGCAGCTCTCCGTTCACGAAGTTGGCGATCCGGCCCAGCATCAGCCCGACGGGCGCGACGAGGGCCATCGTGTCGCCGACGTGGAGCATCGGGATCTTGTGCTGACGGGCGATCCACCAGCAGGCGAGGATCACGCCGACCATGCCGCCGTGGCTGGCCATACCACCCCGGTTGATCGCCAGCACCCCCCACCACGGCGGCGAGGAGGTGAACTCGAGGATCAGCGACGGGTTGTAGAAGATCACGCTCCCGAGGCGACCCCCGACGATGACGCCGATGACCAGCGCCAGGATCGCGTCGAGCACCGCCTGCGCGGGGATGCGGAACATGCCCCGCTTGGCCATCGCGCGGAGCATCAGGTACGCGAGCGCGAAGCCTGCGATGTACGACAGCCCGTACCAGCGGACCGGGCCGAAGGCGATCGGATCGATGTCGTGCAGCCAGGCGCCGAGGGTGAGCATGGTGGGCGAGCCTCCTTCAGGCATGCTATCGGCAAGCGAGGGGGCATCGGTCCTACACTGGGCGCATGCTGAGCGATCTGGCGGGACAACCCGCGCTGCTCATCCCGCTGCAGGTGCTTCTGCTCACGGTTCCGGCGATTCTCCTCGGCGCGGTGTTCCGCGCGATCGGGCTTCCCGGCGGTCGCGGGAGCGCGGCGGTCTGCGGGGGCATCGTCGCCGGCATCCTGTTTGGTTCGCTCGTGCTCGGGGGGGCATCCCCTCAGATCCATGACACGCTCATCGAGGGGGCCCAGCAGGAGCGCCTGGCACTGCAAGAGGCCGAGGACGAACTGCTCGGCGAGAAAGCCGCAGCCCTCGCGGCGCTGCGAGCCACCGGCGTCAGCGAGGTCGCCGAAGACGAACTCATGGCCGATATCGAAGCGAGTTACGAGCCCCGGCTGACGGCCGCTCGCGAAACCCTGGAGGCCGCCCGGACAGAGCACATCGAGCGCCTTTCCATCGTGCTCGGTGCTCTGGCTGGGCTCGTGTTCGCCAGCGCGTATTTCCGTCGCACGCGCACCGAGATCTCCGAGCGTCCGCCGGGCTCGCCCGCGCGGGTCGGCGGGGATCGCCTGCCCAAGGTCCTCGGCCCGTTCCCGCCGGCGCCCGTGGAACTGCTGATGCTCGTGATGGCCGCCGCTCCGACGGCCATCGTCGCGCGCTGGTTGCTCGGTGTGGAAATCCCGGTCGCCATCGCGTTCGGACTGGTGCTGGCGGTGCCGGGGGCAACCCTCCGGCGCGGAGCGCAGTCGTTCTCCGGCGGCTGGGCCTTCCTCATCGCGGCGCTAATGGTCAGCGTCTGCTCCGTCGCGGCGTTCGGGACCAGCACCGCCTCGACCGTCCTCATCGGCACGGCGATGGGCGGGTCCGTGCTGCTGCTTCTGATCGACAACTCGCTGCTGCGTACCCGCCGGGCCGAGATCCGCTTCCACGACACGCTCTATTTCGCGATCCTGCTCCCCGCGTTGGCGGGAGCGCTCACGACCACGGTCGACCTCGCCTCGCTCATCGGGACCGGCGCGTTCTGGATCGCGCTGGTCATCGGACTGATCGCCAGCGGCGACGGGAGATGGTTCGGCTACGCCGTCGCCATCCGCTTCTTCGCCGACCCGCCGGCTACCCGGGCCCCCATGACGCTCGCCAACAGCGCGATCTCCGCCGGGGCTCCGGTGCTGCAGCTCGTTTTGGCGGTTCTGGCGTTCCGAGCGATGCCCGAGGCGGGTTCTCTGGTGTTCGCCGCCCTCGCCGGAGCCGCCATCCTGGAACTCAGTCGGGGACTGCGTGCTCGGATTGCTTTCACCTTCGACGGTATCCTTCGACCTGACGCCTCATCGCCGGACCAGAACTGACGGAGCCCGCTATGCCCAGATCATTGTTCACCCTCGCCTGCCTCCTGTCCGTCTCCACGCTCGTCGGTTGTGCGGGTGGGAACCGTTCGGTCGCGATCGATCCGGATAGCGGGATGGATGCCCAGGAAGTCGCGACGATGGAGCACACCGAAGCCGAGCGCCTCGCTGCGATCCCTGAAGGCCTCAAAGCCCCCGAGCAGGTCCGCGACCTGAAGGTGTTCAGCGGCACCGGCCTCGAAATGACCTGGAGCGGGCTGGTGGCCCGCGCCGCGGCGTCCGACGCGGTGCTGATCGGCGAACTGCACGGTCACCCCATGGGCCTCGACGCCGCGGCGACGCTGTTCGACGACCTGCTCGAACTGCGTCCCGACACCGCGGCGCTTGCGATGGAGTTCTTCGAGCGCGATGAGCAGATCCATCTCGACGACCTGATGACGGGCGTGATCGATCACGACGGCTTCATGGAGGCCACCGGTCGCGAGAGCCTGCAGCGGTACCCGGAGGGGCACCGGCGCATGGTGATAGCCGCGCTGGAGCGGGATCGCCCGATCGTCGCCGCCAACGCGCCGCGTCGCTACGTCCGTATCGCGCGGACCGACGGCTACGAGCGTCTCGCGGAACTGCGTGACAACCAGCAGCGTCACTTCGCGCTGCCCGAGTCGCTGAGCGAAGGCGGTTACAAGGAACGGTTCTTTGAGATCATGGGCGGCATGCGAGGGCACTCCGAAGAGGAGACGCCCGAGGGCGAGGACGACCCGATGATCCTGTCGTTCTTCCGCAGCCAGAACGTGTGGGACGCGACGATGGCCGAATCGGTCGTTGAGACCATGGACGACGGCAGTTACCCCGTCGTGCTCGTCATCGGCCAGTTCCACACGGACTTCGAGGGCGGCACAACCAGCCGCCTGCGCGAGATGCGCCCGGGCGCGCGGGTCATGACCATCAGCGTGCAGCCGGTCTGGTCGCTCGAACTGCGCGAGGAAGACCGGGACCGGGCGGACGCGATCATCTACATCGGGCCTTCGGAGTAAGGCGCACCGGGCTTACGGACCAGCGAGTGCGCCGACCGCAATCAGAACGCCGTACAGAACGGTAAACGCGAGGCCAACGCCGAACGCCACCCACGCCCACGTCTTGGCGGTTTTGAGGTGCCGGTTGGCGAGCGCGTAGTTGCCCTGCCCGTCGGCGCTCATCGCCAGCGCCGTGAACACGATTGAAACGATGCCCGCGATCTGGCAGCAGAAGATCGTCGCCAGGATCGACCAGACGAGCATGCCGGACGGGGAGGACCTCGTCACGTAGTCGCCGCCTGCGCCTGAGCCGTAGTCGCCGTAACCCGACTGGTAGCGGTCCTCGGGCTCCATCTTCGTTGAGCGATCGCTCTCGGAGAGCGGGCTGCCACACTTCTGGCAGAAGCGGGAATCATCAGGGTTGGTGTGCGAACAGGACGGACAGATGAGGGACATACGGGTTCCTTCAGTAGGACGAGTTTCCGAACGGGTCGGGACTGGAGAGCCACATGACAATAAGGACTATCGCAAGAGCGATGGATACCGCGCCGACAATCAGCCCGAACCACGCCCGGCCTTTGCCCGCCAGGTGCGGGCGCTTCTTGATGTCAGACAGCGCGAGCATCCCGAACACGATGGCGACGATGCTCGGGATGAACAGCCCGCACAGGAAGAAACCCAGGAGCGCGCTGTAGCAGGAAACGATTGCGTAGGGGGAGGTATTGACCGGAACGATCCACTTGAGAGAGGAATCGACCGGTGCGTCGGGGGCTCGATCCGCACGCGGGGCATGACCCTGCGGCTGTCCGCACGTGGAACAGAACGCGTGGTGTTTCGAGATTTCTGTTCCGCAGTGCGTGCAGTACACCCGAGGTCTCCATGGCGCCGGGAGGGGCCGGGGTATAGTGGGCGTTCCGGTGACGCAACGCAAGAACAATCTGAAGATTGGCCAGCGGCGCTTCGCTGCGATCGTGCTGCTGATCGTGAGCGTCAGCGCGCTGGTGGTCCTTCGATGGAACCATCCCCACGATGTTTCGGCCATCCCGGAATGCCCCTCGCAGAGCATCGCGGGTGTCTATTGCCCTGGCTGCGGCTCGCTCCGAGCCACCCACCATCTGCTGAACGGTCGGATCTCGGATTCGCTGGCCCAGAATCCGCTGATGCTGGTTATCGGCGTCCCGGTTGGCGTGCTCGGGTTGATCGTGCTCGCCTCTTGGGCCCGGATGCGTCCACTCCCGACCTGGCTCGCGAGCCGCGCCGCATCGTGGGTGCTTGTCGGTGCGGGCGTGCTCCTGATCGTCTTCGGCATCGTCCGGAACATCGATGCGCCGTGGGCCGACCCGCTCAAGCCGGCCGACCAGCGCCAGCCGGACTGATCGCTCAGAACACGAGCAGGCAGAACACCACCCACACGATCGCGATCAGCATCAGGATCGCGGTGTAGCCCACGATGTCCCGCGCCTTCACGCCGGTGATGGCCAGCAGCGGCAGCGCCCAGAACGGCTGGAGCATATTGGTGATCTGATCGCCGTAGGCGAGTGCCATGACCATCTTCGCCGGTTCGACGCCCGCGCTGAGCGCCGACTCGATGACGATCGGCCCCTGCACGCCCCACTGCCCGCCGCCGGAAGGCACGAAGACGTTGACGATCGCGGCGCTGAAGAAGGTGAGTACCGGGAGCGTGGTCTCATTGGCCCCGCTCGAGAGTTTCTCGGCGATCATCGCGGTGAGTCCCGACGCCGCCATCATCGCGGCGATGCCGGCGTACAGCGGGAACTGGATGATGATGCCGGCGCAGCCCTTCGCGGCGTCCTCGATGGCTCGCATGTAGCTCATCGGTGAGGCGTGGAGGATCAGGCCGAGCATGAACATGGTGAGGTTCAGCGTGTTCGGGGTGAGATTCATCAGACCGGTGACGCGATCGCCGTTCTCGTTCACCGTCCCGCCGATCGGGATCCAGGCGTTGAACGCCTCGCCGAGTTCCCCCGCCGCCCCCGGCAGGTAGTGCCCGAACGCCCAGAGCGCGATGAGCAGCGCGAGCGCGCAGTTGATGATCGGTGTGTCTTCGAGGAGCCGGGGGATCGGCGCTTTGCGCTCGTCGGTGCGCGAGGGCGTCGTGTCGACGTCGTCGGGATCGAAGTCGGTCTCGGCGGACTTGCCCACCGCGACAAAGTGGTCCATCGGCTCGATGTGATCGTTGGTCGCTGAGGCCATGAAGTCGTCGGCGCTGCGGCGCGAGCGTGGCATGAGCAGGGCCATCACGATCGGGCACAGCAGCAGCAGGCCGCCGGTGGTGACGAGGTTCATCGGGCTCAGCAGCGTCTGGTCGAGCGGGATCGGCGCGAGGCCGACGGCGGGGTCGATGACTTCGTCCAGATCCCTCCTCGTCGTCACCTTGATCGGCGCGGTGCCGGAGAAGCCGCCGTGCCAGACCATCATGCCGACGTAGCCGGCCGCGACCAGCACCGGGTAGTGCACGCGGATACCCCGTCGGACCATGACGCGACCGACGTCGCGGGCGATCAGGGCCCCGCCGATGAGCCCGACACCCCAGTGGAACACCCCGAGGCTCGCAGCGACGAGTGCGACCAGGGCCGCGGCCTGCGGACCCGACCGGGGGAGTTGGGCCAGAGCTTTGATCGCCCCGGAGACCGGACGGCTGGCGGCGATGGCGTGCCCGGTGACGAGGATCAGGCACATCTGCATGCCGAAGCCGAGGTATCGCCAGACGCCGGTGGTCTCATGGGCCCAGGCCTTCGTGATCTCGGCGGGCGAGCGCTCGGAGAACCCGATCGCCAAAGCGAACGTAAGGAACGTCAGGAGGATCGCCAGCACAAATGGATCGGGGGCTGTGGCCCGGAAGAAGGCGCTCAGACGTCGACCGATGGATTCGAGCATGGTCTCAGGATACAGCCGGCGCCAATCCCTGCTCGTGCCTGCGTGATTCGCTGGATCGGGCCCGTCGATCCGACCGACATGCACTATGGGCCTGAGGTACCTTGTAGGGGTGACTCCGACCTGACCCGCCCGGGAGCGAAACGAACCGATGACCGAGACACCACCGCACTTCAAGCCGATCCGCACCAGTCTGCTTCGCTGCGCGGTGCTCGCGTCTCTGATCGCGACTTCCGGCGGCTGCGCGTGGATTTCCGGTGAGTCGGACACCCAAACCCGGGCCGAGCGCGAAGACGCCGAATCGTTCCGGGCGACCGAGGTGGTGGTCGACGCGCAGGAGGCCCGTGAGCGCGGCGATGACGAAACCGCCTTGGCGCTCCTGGAGCAGGCGATCGCGCGGAACCCGGAACTGACCGTCGCCCACTTGGAGATGGGCGATATCCTCCGCAAACGTGGCGATCTCGTCTCGGCCGAGCGCTCGTTCGGGCGTGCGGCGAACCTCGAGCCGCGGAATTTCGATGCCCAGTTCAACCACGCCGACGTGCTCCACGCCCTCGGACGGATTGTGGACGCGATCCGGGTCTACCTGCGGGCCCTGGCGATCCGACCGAACGACGCGGAGGCCAACCGAGGCCTCGCGGCGGCGTACCTAGAACAGGACCGCCCTGACTGGGCCCTGCCCTACGCCGAGCAGGCGGTGAAGGCGGCCCCGGAGGACGGCACCGCGCGGGCGAACCTCGGCGCGACCTACAGCCTGCTCGATCGCCACGAGGAAGCGATCCAGGAGTACGAGACCGCCGCGGAACTGATGGAACTGACGCCGGACCTGCTCCTGAACTGGGCGAACAGCCTCGGTTCGATCGAGCGGTACACGGAGATGATCAACACGCTGGACGCCGCGATCGCCATCGAGCCGAGCGCGACGGCGTACGAGCGACTTGGGTTCGCGTACTTCAAACTGCGTCGATACGACCGGGCGACGGAGATGTTCCGCAACTCGCTCGACCTCGACCAGCGCCACTACCCGGCCCTGAACGGGCTCGGCGTGGTGCTGCTGAACGATTACGTGCAGGGCGGGCGACGCGACGACGCCCTGCGCATCGAGGCGCTGAGCCTGCTGCGTCGTTCGCTTCGGATCAACTCCAACCAGCCTGCGTTCGTGCAGCTCGTCTCGACCTACGAACGCGGCTGATCGCGACTCACTCCTGGGCAGGAGTGGTCAGGTTCTTCATGTGCTCGACCTTGAACGCCTCGGGGGCGAGTTTGCCGTTGATGTAGGCCCCGCCCGGCGCAGCTTGGTAGACCTCGATGGAGATCTGGCTGATCGGGATCGGGATGCCTTCGATCTGCGGGCGATCGGTAAACGTGAGCGAGGCGATCACCATGAGCGGGACGCCTTCCTCGACGTGGGCGAGGGGCTTCGAGTCGTCGGACGCGCCGCCGGCCATCGCGAGCATGGCCCGGTGGGTCGGGTGGTTGTACCAACGCCTCGCGGCCTCGGCGTCCTCGAACCAGGCGAAGATCGAGTTCTTGCCCGATGACATCTGCCCGGCATCCACGCCGAGGCAGCCGTCCACGGTCTTGAGCGAGTTGATCAGGATCTGGCCCATACCGGCGGTGCCGCCGGGCTGCTGGGGCTGCTCGGTGGGTTGATCCGCGGGCTGCTCGGTCTGCTGGGCTGAGACCGTGCTCCCACTGAGCATGGCGAAACCGGCGGCACCGGCGATCGCGCCGGCGCCGAGCAGGGTGATGACGGACAGGGTCTGACGCATGGGCTCTTCCTCCGTTTATGAACGTGTTTCAGGATAACTGGTTGGGGATGTGAGCGGTTAGGTTTTTTACCCCGTCTGGGTGGACCTGACAGCCCGCCCCAGCCGGGCTATCGTTGCCGCCCCCACCGGTCAGATCCCTTAGAGGAAGCCCCACGATGCCCGATACCAGCCTGCTCGAGTGCTTCGAAACCCCCGGCGATGTGCCCTTTGTCATCGAGCACACGTCCGAGGAGTTCACCAGCGTCTGCCCGAAGACCGGTCACCCCGACTTCGGCGACGTGACCGTCCGCTACGCGCCCCGCGCCAAGAGCGACGGCGGCGTGTGCGTCGAGCTCAAGTCGCTGAAGCTGTACTACCAGAGCTTCCGCAACGAGGGCATCTTCTACGAGGCTGTCACCAACACCATCCGCGACCACCTCGTGGACCTCATGAACCCGGTCTGGCTCCAGATCATCACGAACTGGAAGGGTCGAGGCGGGATCCGGAGCGTGATCCGGGCCGACCACGGCGACATCCCGGCCGAGTACCGGGGGCGCTGAGATGGCCGATGCGACCGGAAAACTGCTCATCGCCACCGGAAACCCGAAGAAGATCGAGGAGATCCGAGCGATCCTCGCGCCGCTGGGCGTCGACGCAATCGGTCTCGACGAACTCGACGGCGAGTTCCCGGAGCCGGTCGAGGACGGCGCCACCTTCGAGGCCAACGCCGCGAAGAAGGCCCTGCATTACGCCACACTGACTGGACGGACCTGTGTCGCCGACGACAGCGGGCTGGAGGTCGATGCACTCGGCGGACGGCCCGGGGTGTATTCGGCCCGATACGCCGGAGTCGATGGCTCCCGCGAGGTCCGCGACGAGGCCAACAACGCCAAATTGCTCGCGGAAATGGACTCCGTCCCCGACTACGAACGCACCGCCCGCTTCGTGTGCGCCATCGCCGTGGCCCACCCGCAGGCTGGCATCCTGATCCGCACGCGCGGCACGTTCGAGGGCACGATCGCTCGCGAGGCGCGCGGGACAAACGGCTTTGGCTACGACCCCCTGCTCCGACTCGACGACGGACGCCACTCGGCGGAACTGTCGCCCGAGGAGAAGCACGCGCTCAGCCATCGCGGGCAGGCGGTCCGGGCGATGGCGTCGCGTCTGGAACAGCTCGTCGCCTCGAACGGGCGACTGCTCGCCTGAGCGAAGCACGCGTGTTCATCACCAGATCGTGCGGACCCGGATCGTGCCGCTGACGGCGCGGAGTTCGTCGAGCAGCGCCGATTCTTCCACATCCGCGCGGGGCTGCACATCCAGCACCGCGTAGCCGTGGCGCGCGTCGGACTGCAGGTAACTCGCCGCGATGTTGACGCCCTTGCCAGTGATCACCGAGT
>CAXAVQ010000005.1:0-22593 GCA_963971985.1 uncultured bacterium | reverse complement strand
GCCGGAAACGCGGAAGGTGCCGCGCTTGAAGTCCATCTCGGCGCGTTGGTATTGCATGTCGGCGAGCGCGAGCAGGAACTCGCGTCGATCGATCTCCTGGCCGGTCGTGATGGTGAAGACCTTCTCGGAGTACGCGCCGGGCGAGCCGAGGCCAAATATGCAGGAGACCGAAGCGACGACGATGCTGTCGCGGCGCGAGAGCAGGTTCGAAGTGGCGGCGAGGCGGAGGCGATCAAGGTCGTCGTTGCGCGAGGAGTCCTTCTCGATGTAGATGTCCCGCTGGGGGATGTAGGCCTCGGGCTGGTAGTAGTCGTAGTAGGAGACGAAATAGTTGACCGCGTTTTCGGGGAAGAGTTCCTTGAACTCCTCGTAGAGCTGCGCGGCGAGGGTCTTGTTGTGGCTGAGGATCAGAGCGGGGCGCTGGACCTTCTCGATGACATGGGCCATCGTGAAGGTCTTGCCGGTGCCGGTGGCGCCGAGGAGCGTGGTCGCGGGCCGGCCGGACTCGATCTGCCGGGCGATCGCTTCGATGGCCTTCGGCTGATCGCCGGTCGGCTGGAACTCGCTCTTGATCTGAAAGGGACGCTCGACTTCGCGCATGGGCGATGGTAGGCCTTCCGGTCAGCCCCGCGTAGCGAAGATCAGCTGGCGGACGGGGGTCCGCGCGAGGCGCTGGGCAATCGGGAGCACCAGCGCGGTGGTCAGGCCGATCAGCACCAGCCATGACACGGCGATCGGCAGGAGCGGCGGGCGGAACTCGGTTGTGATGCTCGCGAGGACCGTCCACATCCGCTGGCCGGCGAAGGCGCCCTGCAGGCCGAGCAGCGTGCCGAGGACAGAGCCGGTGACGGTCAGCAGCAGGACCTCGGCGATGATCAGCCGGCGCAGGAGGCCGGCCTGCCCGCCGACGGCGCGGAGCACGCCGAACTCGAAGCGGCGTGCGTCGATCCCGGCGATGACGATGTTGCTCACGCCGAAGATGCCGATGAGCATCGAGGCGATGGCGACGGAGGCCATGATGCGCATCGAGCCGCGACCGATCTCCATGATGCCGGCTTTGATCTCCTGACCGGAGCCCACGATGATCAGCGGCAGGTCGACGGCCTCGCGGATGAGGCGGGTGGCTTCTTCGTCGCTGACCGAGCCGTCCATCTTGATCTGGACGAACTCGATCGCGTCGGTTTCGAACAGGTTGCGCAGGTCTTCGAGCGAGCCGAAGACTGAGTGGATCGCGAAGTCCTGACGCTCCTTGCCGACGTCGAAGTACTTGCTGACGAGATCGAGGCCGGGCGAGGTGACCGCGCCGACGATCTCGAACTCGTGGACCGTGTCCTGCCATTCCACCGGGAAGGTGTTGCCGATGGCGTACTCGGGGCGGTTGGTCAGGAACTCCTTGGCGACGATGACCGCGCCGCCCTCGCTCAGCCTGCGCTGGGCGTACTCGGGGTCACCGGCGACCCAGTTGAGCTTGTTGAGCCGGAAGAACTCGTCGACCTCGAAGCCGATGAAGGTGGTCTTCGGCTCGCGGAAGCCGGAGATGCCGAAGGCGTTCGTCTCGATCTTCTGCTCGGTGATGATGCAGGTCTCGGTGACGAACTCGAGTGATTCCAGGCGCTCCGTCACGTCCGGAGGCAGGCCGAAGCGGGAGAGCACGAACGCCTCGGGGAACTCGATCGAACCGAGGTAATCGCGGAGCAGGGCGTTGCCGTTGGTCCAGATGCTCACGAGCATCGCGACGCCGATCATCAGCGCGCCGGCGGTGAAGCCGTGGCGGACGGGCGTTCCCCGGACCGTCCCTTCGAGCAGGCCCTTGGGCAGACGGAAGACCGCGCGGAGCAGCGGCGTGAGGGCGATCGAGACCGCCAGCACCAGCGGCACGCCGAGCAGGAAGTACCCGAGGAACATCAGCGGCAGGCCCGCGTAGGCGTACGAGTAGAAGACGAAGGTGCTGTCGTTGCTGATGTTGATGAGCACGAGTTGGATCGCGACCAGCGCGAAGCCGATCCCGCCGCAGAGCGCGACGACGCCCATGGAGACCGGTCGGGAGTGGGCGGCGATGGCGGCAAGGGGACGCGCCCTGGAGGCTGAGATCGCGGGGTAAAGGGCACCGACGACGCCCGAGGCGATCGAGCCAATGGCCGCGAAGATCAGGCCCCACGTCGAGATGTGCAGTCCGGCGGGGAGCCGGTCGGGGAAGATGAGCGTGAGGAAGTAGGCGAGCAGCACGCCGAAGGGGATGCCCAGGGCGGCACCGGCTGCGCCGAGGAACGCGCCGACGCCGATCTGCGCCCCGGCGAGTTGCGTACGCCTCGCGCCGACGCAGCGCATGATCGCGAGCTCGCGTCGGCGCTCGAGCACGCTCGTGGTCATGCCCGTCAACACGATGAACGCCGCGGCGACGAAGGCGAGGATCGACGCGATCGAGTACGAGAGCCGGTTCGCCTTCAGATTGCTCTCGATGCCCGTCGTGATGAGCTCGGTGGGTTCGGCCTGCAGCCCGTCGGGCAGGTTCTGCCCGATCTCATCCGCGACGTCCGTCGGGTCCTGGTCCGCAGACGCCTTCGCGAGGACCTGGTGGAGACGCGGGCTGCCCAGGCGGGCGCGGGCGAGCGTGCGAAGCGTGAGTTCGGCGGTCGGTTTGTCGACGATCTGGATGGTCTGCTTGGCCTGCAGCCCGACCACACGCAGGCGGATCGGGTCCTGCCCCGGCTTGGGTACGAGGGTCAGCGAGTCACCGATGCGCACGCCGAGTTGCTCGGCGACGCTCTCGGCCAGAACGATCTCGTCGTCGGCACGGACGACCTTGCCACGATCGATCAACGGGCGGCGTAGCCGGTATTCCAGTTCCGGGTCGAGCCCGGTGCCGACGGCATCGGCTTTGAGTGGCTCGCCGTCGTCGCCGAGGACGTCCGAGACCAGTTCGATCGGCCCTCGCCCGCGTGGGACGGCGAGCGCGATGCCCGCGGCGTCCCTGACGGTCGCCAGCACCCCCGGCTCCATGAGCCGCTCGGAGATGTCGCGCACGCGAATGTCGGCCGAACCGAGCTCGCGTTCGATCTGGAGCATGGTGCCGGCGTTGATGGAGGCCAGCGCACAGGACACCGCGGCGATCAGCGTCGTGGAGAGCGCGACCGCGGCGACCAGCAGCGCGGTGCGGCTACGCCGACCGGCTAAGGCGTTGATACTCAGCCGCAATGTCGGTGGCATCCATCGCTCCGGTTTCGATCGTGCCGCTGACCACGCCGTCGCGCAGCAGGTAGGTTCGTTTGCAGTGAGAAGCCGCCGAGGGCTCGTGGGTCACCATGATCACCGTGATCTGCTGCTGCTCGGCGAGCGAGGCCAGCAGCGTCCACAACTGTTCGGCGCTGGCCGAGTCGAGGTTGCCCGTCGGCTCGTCGGCGAAGATGACCGCCGGTGAGAACAGCAGCGACCGGGCGATGGCGACGCGCTGCTGCTCGCCGCCGGAAAGCGCTTCGGGTCGGTGGTCGGCGCGCTCCGAGATGCCCAGTTGCTCGAGGAGTTCATTCGACCGGGCGTTGAGCTCGTTCGCGGGCCGACCGGCCAGCATGCCTGGCAACTCGACGTTCTCGCGAGCGGTCATGGTGGGGATGAGGTTGAACTGCTGGAAGACGACGCCGATCTCGGTCCGCCGGAACTCGGTCAGGGCGCGGTCGTCCATCTCATCCAGGCGCTTGCCCGCGACGCGCACGATGCCGCCGTCGCTCTCGTCGAGCCCGGCCAGCAGGTGCAGCAGCGTGCTCTTGCCCGAGCCGGACTGGCCCATGATGGCGTAGAAGCCCGGCTCATCGATCTCCAGCGTCGCGCCGCGCAGGGCCTCGACCGATCGGGTGCCGATGCGATAGGTCTTGCGCAGGTTTTCGCACTGGATGATGGACATGCTGGCGCGAGGGGTTCTCAGAGCGTGATTGGGACTCGGTCCTGATCCGTTTCGCTCCCGGAGGACCCGACGATTCGCGGTCAGTCGCTGTGTTTCTCGTCGTAGGACGCCTTGTCCATGAGATCGTCCAGCGGAGATGCGTCCGAAACCTTGATTTTGACCAGCCAGCCCTTGGTGTACGGGTCGGAGTTGATCAGGGACGGGTCGTCGTTGAGCGCTTCGTTGACCTCGACGATCTCGCCGCCCACGGCGGAGTAGATGTCGCTGGTGGCTTTGACGGACTCGACCTCGCCGATGGTCTCGCCGGCGTCGATCTCGTCACCGACGCTCTTGAGCTCGACGTAGGTGATGTCGGTCAATTCATCGACCGCGAACTGGGTAATGCCGATGGTGACCGTGTCACCTTCGAGCTTGTGCCATTCGTGAGATTCGGTGTACTTGCAGTCGGCGGGCGTGGAAGACACAGGCGGTGCTCCGTTGGGTCGTCAGAAGGGGAGATGCCGGGGCAGGACCGTCGCTCCGGGCGATCCGAGCATGCTACACGCAAGGGCGCGGGCGGTTCCAACCCGAGCAGGGGGTTTGGCTTGCCGATCCGGTCGAACCCGGTACAGTGGCACCGCCCGAGACGCGGGATGGCCGGAAGGCATCGGATCGAGAACCTCTGTTCGGGGATGGGCCGCCACATGCTGATCACGCTTTCGTCCAACGCGTTGCGAGCCCAATTGACGGGGTCTTCCCCAGAACTGGACCTGCTCGATCTCCCGCGATTGGCCAGAGACGAGTTCGGGTTCTCGGGTCTCCAACTGACGACCTCACTCCTGAAGGGGTGGGACGCGAAGAAGATCGAGAAACTGCGCGATCGGGCCGACAAGGCGGCGTGTCCGTGCCTTGTGCTGGTGGAGGAGCAGTCCCACCAGCTCGGCGAACTCGAGGGAGACACCACCGAGCGGGTGATCGATCGCATGACCAAGGTCATGCAGGTCGCCCACCGACTCGGGTGCTCCTCGGTGGCGATGTCGCTCGCGGACGCCCCGGATGAGGACGCCGAAGACCTGGTCGCGGAGAACCTGCGCGACGTCGTCCGCGCCGCCGAACGCCTCGAACTGAATCTGCTCCTCTCGCTGTCGGAGGGGCTGACGGGCACGCCGGAGCAGCTCTCGGGGCTGATCCGCAAGGTCGGGGGGTTCCGGATCGGCTCATTCCCTTCCTTTGCGCAGGCTGCTGCTTCGGGCGATCCGGCGTCGTACCTGAAGGCGATCGTGCCGTACGCATCGGCCGTCACGGCGTCGTGCGGCGCGTTCGATGCGAAGGGCAAGCACGCGGCGTTCGCCATCGAAACATGCGTCGAAGCGATCAAAGCGGTCGGGTACGACGGCACTCTTGCGGTAGAATCGAACAGCGGCCCCAAGGCCATGGAGCAGGTGGCGTCCTGCAAGTCGGCGATCGAGGAGGTTCTCGACGCCGGCGTGGAGACCTGATGATGAGCGGATCGCACGCACAGCACGGACCCCGAAGGCGGAGCCATCCGTCGCTGGATCGCGTGATCATCGCCATCGACGGCCCCGCCGGAACCGGAAAGTCGAGCGTGGCTCGCGAGGTCGCGTCCGCCCTCGGTCTCGAGTTCCTCGACACCGGCGCGATGTATCGGGCCGCGGCGGCGCTGGCCCTTGATCGGTCGATCGATTTCGACCAGGGGCAGGCCATCGCCGATGTGGTCCGTCAGGCCGACCTGCGATTCGACTGGACGACCGACCCGCCCACGCTGCACGTCTTCGGCGAACCGATGATCGAGCGTCTGCGCGATGCCGATGTCTCCGGCGCGGTCTCCCCGGTCTCGCAACTGCCTGAGGTCCGGGCGGTGCTCGTCGAGAAGCAGCGCCGCATCGGTGAGGTCCACCCGCGCCTCGTGAGCGAGGGGCGGGATCAGGGCTCGGTGGTGTTCTTCGATGCCGATGTGAAGTTCTACCTGGACGCATCGGTGCAGATCCGTGCCGAGCGCCGTGCCGAGCAGCTCCGCGCGATGGGGCGGAGCGTGGACATCGGGGCGGTCGAGCGCGAGATCCGCGATCGCGATCAGCGCGACACGACCCGGAAGATCGGGCCGCTGGTCTGCCCGGACGACGCGGTCGTGGTCATGACCGACGAACTGAATCAGGCCGAGGTGGTCGAGCGCCTCTGCGAGGTGGTTCGCGAGCGCGTGCCGGGTTCGCGTCTGAGCGAACCGGTCGGGGTCGGCGACGGTGGGTGACGCCTCGGGTTCGGGAAGAGGATCGTTGCGCGAGCGCTACCCGCTGCAGAGCCTGGCGCACATCGCGTTCTACAACTTCTGCAATCGGCTCGTGCACCTGGTGTACATCTGCTGCTTCCGGTACCGGCGGTACGGTCGGTCACGCCTGCCCCGGACCGGAGCGTGCATCCTCGTCTGCAATCACCAGTCGCACCTGGATCCGCCAGCGGTGGGTTCGCTGGCGATCGGCCGGGGTGTTCATTTCCTCGCGCGCGGCACACTGTTCAACAGTCCCGCCTTCGGCTGGCTCATCCGCAAACTGAACTCGATCCCGCTCCGGCGCGGCGAGGCGGACCTCGTGGCGATCAAGCAAGCGCTGAAGCGGCTGGAGTCTGGCGCGGCAATGGTGGTCTTCGCCGAGGGCACGCGATCCGAGAACGGCGCTCTGAAGCCGTTCGAACGTGGCACGCTGCTGCTGCTCCGCAAGTCGCGCTGCCCGATCGTTCCGGTCGCGGTCGAGGGGTTCCACGACATCTGGCCCAAGGGCCAGAAGCGTCCCCGTCTGTTCGGCGGCGCCTCGGCGGGGATGATCGGAGAGCCGATCGGTCACGATGAACTGCTCAAGGACGGCCCCGACGAAGCGCTCCGGCGTCTCGCGCGTGAGATCGATGCCATGCGCCTTGAGCTGCGAGCAAAGCTGCGCGAGCGCACCAGCGGGAAACTGCCGGCACCCGGCCCGGGCGATCAGGCCGCGGACCCGTCCGGGTGGTATCAGGCCGCGCCGTCGGCTGAGACCACGAAAAAAGCCGAGCCCGTCTGAGGGCCCGGCTTCGCGTTGTTGCGAACAGATTGGATTCAGGAAACGCCCACAGCCTCCGCATCGCGGTCGCTGAGCATGCCCCCGTCGCTGCGCTGCTTCACGGTCGCGTCCCGCTTGCGTGAGCGTTCGCACATCGGCTGGTCGCGCAGGTCCTCGATGCGGACCTCGCTGGCACTCGCATCCACCGTCGCCCGGCTCACGCCGAGCAGATCGGCGAGGTCGTCGGAGTCAAACGTCGCCAGCGTGCCCTTCGGGTCGGGGAAGACGATGGCGCAGTCGAGCGGGTTCTCGAGATCGCCCTGCGCGCGGACCTGTTCCATCGCCTTGAGTGCCGTGTCACGGGCCTTCATGACGTCCGACCACGCGGGATCGCATTCGACCGGGTAGCGATCAACGAAGCGCGCGGCGTGCACGCAGGTGGTGTCGTTCTTATCCTGATTGGTCACGCCGCGCAGTTCGCGATAGGCCTCGTCGGCGGTGTGGGGGATGATCGGCGCGAGCAGGCGACACAGCCCGTCGCAGATGTCCCACAGCGCGGACTGCGTGCGACGGCGACGCGCGGAGTCGGCTCTGTCGCAATAGAGCCGGTCCTTGACGGCGCCGAGGTAGATCGCCGACATGGTGTCGTTGCAGAAGTTGTAGATGGCGCTGCTCGCCTTCTGGAACTGGTAGGCGTCGTAGGCGGCGCGCACGGTCTGCGAGAGTTTGTTGAACTCGGCGAGCGCCCACGCGTCGATCGAGGTGGGGGGGAACTCGGAGAAGGCCACGCACATGCCGCCATCGCCATCCTTGAGCGACGGCTTGAAGTCCGCGAGGTTGCTGAGCATGAAGCGCAGGGTGTTGCGGATCTTGCGGTAGGTTTCGCCGGCGGTCTTGAAGAAGTCGAGGTCGGCCTTGATGTCGTTCTCGTAGCTGATCGAGCCGATCCACCAGCGGCAGACATCGGCGCCGAAGTTCTTGACCAGCTCGTCCACATCGAGGGCGTTGCCCAGCGACTTGGACATCTTCTTGCCGTCCTTGTCGACCATGAAGCCGTGCGTCAGCACGCTCTTGAACGGCGAGGTGCCGGTCGTGCCGAGGCCGGGCAGCAGCGAGAGTTGGAACCAGCCGCGATGCTGGTCGGAGCCCTCAAGGTAGAGGTCGATCGGGTAGTCCACGCCGTCGTTGTCGCTCAGCGGCTTGGTCGCGCCGCCGGAGCGCTCGCGCATCACGGAATTCCACGACGAGCCCGATTCGAACCACACGTCGAAGATGTCGCGGCTCTTGGCGAGCGCAGCCACATCGAGCCCCTTCGGCGCTTCGGCGTCGGAGGCGTAGTCGTAATGGCGCAGCAGGTGGGCGCTGTCCTTGGTGAACCAGGAGTCCGACCCCTCCTCGCGGAACGCCTTGGCGATCGCGCGGACAGAAGCCGTGGTCAGCAGCGTCACCGGGTTGCCGTCGGCGTCCTGCGCGTAGAAGGCGGGGATGGGCAGGCCCCAGGCACGCTGGCGGCTGATGCACCAGTCCGGCCGGGACTCGAGCATGCCGCGCATGCGGTTGCGTCCCCATTCGGGGATGAACTTCACGCGCTCGGCGGTATCGTCCAGCGCCGACTCACGCAGCGTCTTGCCGGAGGCCTTCGCCGGTTCGTCCACACCGATGAACCACTGCTCCGTCGCGCGGAAGATGACCGGCGTCTTGCTGCGCCAGTCGTGCGGGTAGGAGTGCATGAAGCGGTTCGAGTGGAACAGGTGCCCGCTCTCGCTCAGGTCGGCGGTGATCTTCTCGTTGGCCTCCCAGACCGACAGCCCCCGGTATTTTTCGGGCACGGAGTCGTCGTAGGTGCCGTTGCCGCGGACCGGGCAGTAGACCGGGAGCTTCTCGCGCAGGCCGGTCATATAGTCCTCGCTGCCGTGCCCGGGCGCGGTGTGGACGAGGCCGGTGCCGTCTTCAAGCGTGACGTAGTCCGCCTGAACCACGCGATAGATGCCCTCCGGCTCCGAACCGCGCATCGCGGCGTCGGGCTGGGTGGCGAAGTCCGGACCACCCTCGACGAACGGGTGGCGATAGCGCAGACCGACCAGCTTGTCGCCGGTCGTCGTCGCCACGATCTCAACCTCCTCAGCGCCGGCCGCCTCGGTGGCCTGTTCGACCAGGCCCTCGGCGAGGACGGTGTAGCTGCCGTCGACCTTGACCAGCGCGTAGGTGAACTTCTCGTTGACCGCGATCGCCAGGTTCGCCGGGAGCGTCCAAGGCGTGGTCGTCCAGATCATGAAGCTCGGCTTCTGGTGCGGCCGGACCGGCTTCGGTGCCTCGTCCTCGTCATCTTCTTCATCGGTGTGCGCGGGCAGACCGAACGCGTCGTAGACCGCGTCGCCGTCGAGGGCCTCGAAGTCGACGAACACCGAGATGTCCTCGCGCTCCTCGTACTCGAGTTCGGCATCGGCCAGCGCGGTCTCGTTGGCGATCGACCAGTGCACCGCTTTGAGCTGGCGGTAGACCAGCCCCTGCTCGACCAAACCCGCGAAGACCTCCAGCGTGGCGCCCTCGTAGGCGTTGTTCATGGTGAGGTACGGGTGGTCATAGTCCGCGAGCGTCAGCAGGCCCTTCATCTGGCCGGTCTGGTGTTTGACGTGCTTCTCGGCGTACTTCTGGCACTCGCGCCGGATGGCGGTCCGCCGCGTGTCCTCGTCGAGCGTGGCCAGTTTCTCGAGCTTGCCGCTGGAACTGAGTTCGGTCATCACCTTGTGCTCGATGGGCAGGCCGTGGCAGTCCCAGCCGGGGACGTACGGGCAGGCGAAGCCGGCCATGAGCTTGGAACGGACGACGAAGTCCTTGAGGCACTTGTTGAGCAGGTGTCCGAGGTGGATCGAGCCGTTGGCATAGGGCGGGCCGTCGTGGAAGACGAACCGCTCGGAACGGGTCTGATCCTCGGTGACCTGCTGGTACAGGTCCATCGCCTCCCAACGCTTGAGGGAGGCGGGCTCGTTCTGCACCAGGTTCGCCTTCATCGGGAAGGACGTCTTGGGCAGGTTCAGGGAATCCTTGTAGCGGGCTTTGTCCGCCTTGGCCTGGGTCTGGTTCATGATTCGTGCTCTGGAAAAACGCCGGGAATCGGCGGGATTGGCGAGAGGTCATCCTATCCGATCGGTCGTGGGGCGCAGAAGGACAGCGCCGACGCGTCGGATCGACGGTTGATCGTGGGGTCTGCCCCGGTTGAGGATGCCTCGATGAGCCGGCGGAACAGCGCGGCGGGATCTCAAGCCCTCAACGGGGCGAGATAATTCGCGTCAGGCGGGCTCGGGATGTCGCGAGGAGTCGCGTCATGATGGGAACTCTATCGGAATTCGGAAGCCTCCGGATCAGGCGGACCGATCCGGGAACAAAAAACCCGGCCGAGGGGGCCGGGTCGCGGGGTGGTTCTGGATCGCGCGCTTACTTCTTCGACGCGGTGTGCTCGAAGATGGCCTGCGTGCGAAGGACCACGCCGCCCTGCGAAATCATGTGGTAACTCTGGGCGTGCACCTCGCGACGGAAGCGCTGGATGTCGAGGATAGTCGCGCAGCGACCGCCGTCGGCTTCCTTCCATTCGAAGAGCATCGCCTGGTTCTCGCGTGCGAACTCGGTCAGTTCGTCGTAGGTATCGCGATAGAGGGCTTCGGGGAGCTGCTCGGTCTGCACGGTCGAGACGTACTTGACGTTGTCGCCGAACTCTTCCTCGTGATCGCGCTCACCGGCGCAGGGCAGCTCGGTGACGAGGCCCCGGTTGGGGAAGCTCTGATCGGCGGCGGTGATCAGTTCGGTCGCGCAGACGCCCTGATGCACGAAGCGCATGAGGTGGGCACCGGGCATGATCCAGCCCTCGAACTCATAGTCCATATGCGTGACCGTACGCCGGTCTTTGATAGGAAAAAGTTCGGGATGGAGGGCGCGCCGGTAGAGAAGGAGGCGGTAGGCCTGCAGGCATGAAGATTTCGTTGGAGAAGTCATAGGACCTCCTGACTAATGGACTCGTTCTGGCAGTTTGAAGGGGTGGCGTCGTTGACTCGAACGCGAGCCTCAGTCTAAGCCGCATCCCCCCGGATTCAACAAAAAACTTCCGAGATTCTTTCGTCTGCTTCTTATATCTGGGTGCGGACCTTGTGGTAGATATTGCGCTCCGGCGCTGAACCCACCACAATGTGTAGGAATTGGCGCCCGCTATTCTGGGTCTATACGTATCCGTCCCCGGTGCGGTTCGATGCCTCCGGTGGCCGAAGATAGGAAAGTGCATTCGTTGCTCGGCAGACTCCACGAAACCCGGCGATTGCCAAGGCGAGCCCGACAGGCTGCGCTGGTGGCTGCTCTGCGCGTCGGGGACCCGTCCGAGGTGCGCCTGGTATCAACGGAGGCTCTTGAATGCCTTGTTGATAATGGGTATTCATCGGCGCTCGTGCAGGCCCTGTTTGGGGCGTGGGGTCGCATGGGTCCGGAAACGCGCACCAGCGTCTGTCTCGCGCTGGGCGAACGCTTCCTGACCGAACTGCTCCGCCTGGAACCCGAGCAGGCTCGTCCCATCGCCGCGTCCTGCCTCGCGAACGATGACGTGCACGAGGCACTGCGCCAGGTCGGCCCTGACCCGTTGGCGAACGCCGACTTCGTTCGTCTCGCAACGTCGATCGACGGCATGGGCGACGAGCACGGTCGCGAGCCGCGTCGCGCCCTGGTCCGGGCCTGTGCGATGCTGGACGAGCTGAACAGTGGCGTCCGCTCCGTGGTCGATCGTGAACTGGTCGAGTGGGCCCGTCGCTTCGACGAGCACCGAGATGTGGGGATTCTCCGTGCGGTGCTGCGCGCGACGCACCGGTGCGGGCCCAAACTCAATGCATGGCTGACGCGGGCCCCGCTCGAAGAGCACCTTCCCCTGCGTTCGGCGGCCTCGAAGGTTGAACTCGAAACCGCCGCGGGCCTGGCCATCGGGTGGCTCGGCTGGCCCTCGCTGGTGCCCGCGTCCCGGAAGGTCATCGAGCGGATCGCGTCAGACCCGAGGCGTGAGACCGTGGAGGCGATTCTCGAGCCGTGGGCGCTGCTCCGCTCGCGTCACCGGGCCCGTCGCCTGCCCTCGGTGCTCTCGCGAGACGCGTACCGACGGCTGGTGCGTACCCCGGACCTTTCGGCCCACGCCCGGAAGGGGCTCGTGGAGATCGCGGATTGTCTCGGCGTGCGAGCGTTGAACGATCTGCTCGATACCAGCGCCGTCGCGGACCCCGATGCGGGGGTACGCCTGCGCTTGATCCACGCGATCGGGCGGGTCGAGGCATCGGAAACGGGCGATGCTGCCCTGCAGGATCTCGGTTTCGATCGGGAGGAGATGGTGGCACGGGCATCGGTCGGCGTGATCTCGCGCGTGCAGAGCCGGCACCGGCGACTGGCGAGCGTGTCGCGTCTGGAAACGCTCTCGCGTTCGCCGCAGCGTTCGGTGCGCGAGCACGCCTTCCGGACCATCGAGCGATTCGATCTTTTCGGTTCGGTGTCCTCGCCGGAGGCGCGGTGGTTGCCCCCCTCGGTCGGGGTCTGGATGTCGCGCCGCGCGCCGGACACGCTGCGCGACGAACTGCTCCGGGCGTTGAGCGATCCTGGTCGGACCCGCGCTGCCTTGGGGCTGATCCGGCGGCTGCGCCTGGTGGGTGAGTCGGTGGATCCGATCGCACGCATCGCGCTCCGCGATGCGGATCCGTCGTCGCGAGCGCAGGCGACCCTCCTGCTGGGCCGGGTGGACGACGCCGGCGATCCCGAAGCGGTCGATCGGGCGTTTCGGACACTGGCGGAACTGCTCGGCGACGACGACCAGCGCATCCGGGCCAATGCGATCGAAGCGATGTCCCGGCTCCGAGGCAGCGATCTGCGTCTGGACCGGTTCGCGAGCGACGACCGACCCCGGATAAGGGCCAACGCGGTGCTGCACGCCTGCCGATACGCCGAGCCGAAACCCGGCGGAGCGCTCGCCGAAGCGGCGATGCTCCAGCTCGACGCCATGCTGCACGACGACCGACCCGAGCACCGCGTCAGCGCCCTCTGGGTCGCCCGGCGCATCCGCCCGGTTGAGTTGTCGATGGAGATCGCCGGCATGGCACGCCAGGACCCGGACGCGATGGTCCGAGATCGCGCGCGCCGATGCGCTGGCCGTCTGTTGTCGGTGATGGAGCCTGAAGCCCGGGAGGTGGGCGTTGCCTGATTTCCTGTTTCAACCGCTACGCGGGGTGCTCCAACTGGGGCCGCCGAGGCTCTTTGAAAACGAAGGGTCGGCCCCCGGCGCCATCGGCCCCTGGTGGTGGGTTGTCGCGACCATCGGTGTGATCGCCTTGGTGTGCGTCGCGCTTCGTTGGCTGAAGCGGACGCGTCTTTCCGACGAGCGACTCGCGTTCGTGCTCATGGGGCGACGGCTCGGGCTGCGTCGGTCGCATCGCGATGCGATCGAGCGCCTGGCCCAGCGGAGCGGGGGGGACCCGATCGGCCTGCTGATGTGCGAGTCCGCGTTTGCGCGCGCCGCAGCGGGAGAACGGCTCGGTTCCTCTCGCAGCGTCGAGCGGAAGCCGGTGCTGCTGACCGGGGCGGAACTCTCGGAACTGGGCAGCGCCTGCGAGCAACTGTTCGGTCCGGGTGCCACCGATCGCCTGCAGCGTTCAGGGGATGACGACCATCAGGAGGAGGAACCCGACGATGACCGGGAACAGCGCGGCCAGTGGGTCGCCTGAGAACACGGAACATGCCGCGCCGAGCGGTCGCGAGCGACGCGTCGACCGGCGGGTGACCACCTCGCGCGAGGTGCCGGTGGTGCTGCTCGCCGGCGAGCGGACGCTCGGCCCGGCCGTCACGATGCACTGCGTGAACATCTCCACCGGGGGCATGCGCCTGGAAGGGCCAGCGCCGCTCGTTCGGGGTGGGAGAGCCGCCATCGAGCTCGTGTCCGGGCGGAACAAACGCCGGGCCGTGGTCGGCATCGAGGTGGTCTACAGCCACGTCAACCATCGCGGCGACTGCGATGCGGGGGTTCGCTTCGTCAAACTGCCTGAGCGGATCATCGAGACCAACTTCATCGACCTGGAAGGACGCCTGCGACCCCTCGAATACGTCGGCGATGGCCTGATCGACGATGGCTGATCGCGCCATCATCCTGATGGGACTGCGCGGGAGCGGGAAAACGACCGTCGGGCGTCTGCTCGCGGCGCGTCTCACCCGGCGCTTCATCGATCTGGACGACCAGACCCTCGCGATCCTCGGCGCCGATCACGGCGTTTCGTCGATCGCTCAAGCGTTCAAGGAACTTGGTGAGACGACGTTTCGCCGGACTGAAGTCGATGCGCTCGGGCGGGCGCTCAAGGAGGCGTCGGAGGAGCCTGCTGTGATTTCGCTTGGGGGCGGCACGCCGACGGCACCGGGTGCGTCCGCGCTGCTGCGCGAGTGTGGGGCTCTTCTGGTGTATCTGCGATACCCGCCCGACGTCCTGGCGGAGCGTCTGAGGGATCAGGTCGATGATCGTCGACCTGCGCTGACCGCCCGGGGTGATCCGATCGCGGAAATCGATGAGATCTTTCGGGCTCGCGATCCGCGGTACCGGGACCTTTCGTCGATTGCGGTCGAGGAGTCGGGCACGCCGGAGGATGTCGTGCGATCGCTGGTTGACCGGCTCGGCTTGGACGCCGAAGCGACGGGCTGACGATCAGGCGGCGCGGGCGTAGTGGCCGCTGGCGAGCTGGGAGAGCAGGCGCTGCTCGTCGCCGGGGTGGCAGAAGTTCTTGAAGACGCAGGCCATGCGAATCGGACCGCCGTTCTCGAGGTCGTCTTCTTCGATCCAGACCACGTTGGCCATGGCGAAGATGGCGCGCCGGTCGCGATCGCTCGCCGGTCCGGGGAGCTGGATGCGGACGGCGATGGTGGTGCCGGGCTCGAGGGCCTCGTCGAGTTCGAATCGCATGCCGCCGAGCGAGATGTCATAGGCGTGCCCGCTGAAGCGGAACTCGGCGTCCTCGAGTTCGCGCACGCCGATCTCGGTGTACATCGAGGGCAACTGGTAGCGGGTGTGGATCCGGCGGTTTCGGGCGTCGGGTTTGGTTCCGATCATGGCACGCCTCCCTGCGTGGTTCCCACCGGTTTTTCGGACGGTGGATAACCTCTTCATCGGTCGGTGAAGCGGGGGTGTTGAGATCTGGTGCTCAGGCGGCGGCGATTTTTGGAATCGAACCCCGGATCCGAGGGGCAGTGAGATCAGGACGATGCCTGATCCGCACCGTCTTGCGAAGCGAAGACCTGCAGGGCGATCCGTGAGATCTGCACGCCCATTTCGCGCTCGAGTCGGGCCAGGTCGTCCGAGCCGATCCTCTCAAGGAGTTGTCTGCCGATGCTCTCTGGGACATCCATGAGGCGTCCGTCGGGGGTCACCACGTGCAGGTGTTCATCGATGTCGGCGTCGTAGCGGGCGGCGGTGGCGCTGCCGGTCGTGGAGACGATCTTCTGGCACAGCCCGGCACTGCAGAGGGCTTCCAGCGTGTTGTAGACCGTCGCGAGGCTCATGCAGCAGGCTTCGGAGCCGGAATTCACCAGAGCGTGTAGTTCTTCGGCGGTGGGGTGGCTCTTGCATGCGTCGAGGGCGCAGTACACGCGGGTCCGCTGCCTGGTGCAGCGGAGGTCGTGTTCGGCGAAGAGGCGTCTGGCCTTCTCCTCTGACGGGTTGAGTTGGTGCACGAACAAACTCCACGGGTGTGCAGATTCTTCGAAGTATTGGCGAAATCCGGCGAAAAATCGAGCGTTGGCCGGTTTTTGCTTGAATTTCGGGTCCGAATGTCGTGACGCGGGTTCAGGCCGACTCGGCGGCGTCGGCTTCGAGGCTGCCGTTCTCATCGGCGGAAGCGGTGTCGAAGACCATCTTGTAGTGCTCGATGCCGGCCTCCACGAATGGCTCGCCGGTGCGGACCCAGCCGAGACTGGCGTAGAACGGGGCGGCATCGACGCGGGCGTGGCAGTAGAGCTTGGTCAGGCCGAGCTCGCCGAGGGCCCGGCGCTCGAGCTCGATGACCAGACGACGCCCGATACCCTCGCGCTGGCGCTGCGGATCGACGGCCATCTGCATGAGTTTGCCGGTGTTCGGCTCGCCGTCGGGGTAGTGCGGGAGCAGCAGGGCGCAGCCGATGACCCGCTTGCCCTTCGGGTGGTCCACCACGGCGACGAAGTGCTCGAAACGGTCTTCGAAACCGGGGAACTCGTCTTCGAGCATCTCCATCGTGTACTTGATGGGGTCGAGGAGGATGCTCTGGCGCAGGGCGATTTCCTGCTTGTAGAGGGGGTGTTGCCGATCGATGCGCAGGTATTCGATCACGGGGCGTCCTCCATCGGGTCGGGTCCCATGATAGCGTTTACTTACAACGGGTGTAGACCCTCTCCGGGGCTGGATTCTCGGGCGTGACGCCCGGGCTACAGTCCGGGCCATGGCCGACGACCACGCCTTCCTCTGTGAGTTCTGTGGGTACGACCTCACCGGCGCTGACCCGGCAGGCGTCTGCGGCGAATGCGGGAGACCGGTGGCGGAAAGCCTGCCTGAGACTCGGCGGGGCACCGTGTGGCAGAACGGCGGCGGGCCGGTGTGCCTTGTCCGGACCGGCGTGGCGGTCGCGCGGTCGCCGCGTGGCGTCTGGTCGCGGGTGCGGATCGATGCGAAGTCCTCGGCGTGGTTGCTGGTCGCGAATGCGGTGCTGGCCGGGGTGCTGTTCGGGGTTGGGGTGGATTCGTTGGTGTGGGCCCCGGTGTTCGCGAGCATCGTGCTGGCGTTGTCGTTCGTGGAGTACCTCGGCCTGCGAACGTTCGGCCGGAAGAACCGCTGGCGGGTCACGAACGGCGTCGCGCTGACGGTCGTGGGGCACGCTTCCTTCGGCTGGATCGTCGGGGCGTTTGGTGCCGCGGCGGGCTGGCGGATCGGAGGATCGCTCTCCGGGGGGCTGGGGTTGCCCCTGGGGCTCTGGTCGCTGGTCGGTGCGACGTCGATCGGCTGGGCCACGGTGCTGGGTATCGCCGGGTTTCTGTGCGGGTTGGCGGTGTTCGAGGTGCTGGTGTACCTCGGCGTGCGCCGATGTCGGTTTGCGAACCCGCCGTCGGCTCGTGCGTAAGCGGATACCATCAGGGTATGTAGAGTCGTCGTCCAACTCGTCAGGTGGTGCTCGGGGATGAGCGTGTGGGTTTCGTGCGCATCGGCGGCGGCAAGCCGACGTCGAGGCACCCCGATGCAACGCTGGAATCGGCACCGGAAAGCGGTGGCCCGACCCCGGTGAGCGTCCAGACGATGACCGCTGGCTACACCCACGATGTGGACGCCTGCGTCGCCGAGATCAACCGGATGGTCGCGGCGGGGGCGGACATCGTGCGGGTCGCGGTGCCGGAGCGCAAGGACACGGAAGCGCTGAAGCACATCCTGCCTCAGGTTACCGTGCCGATCGTGGCGGACGTGCATTTCCACTTCAAGAGGGCGCTCGAGGCGGTCGAGGCGGGGGTGCACAAGATACGGCTCAACCCCGGCAACATCACCGAGCGCGAGCAGGTCAACGAAGTGATCGACGCGTGCAAGGCGGTCGGCATCCCGATCCGCGTCGGTGTGAACGAGGGCTCGATCATCGAGCGCAAGGACAAGCAGCGCCGGATGGTCGAGCTCGGCAAGTTCTTCGCGGATCGCGGCATGGGCAAGCGCGGTCACCTGATGAGCATCATCATCGCGAAGCTCGAGGAGTACCTTGACATCTTCTACGAGCGGGACTTCCACGACGTCACGATCAGCGCGAAGTCGATGGACGCGGCGTTCGTCACCACGGTGTATCGCGAGATCAGCGACCGGTTCGACCACCCGCTGCACCTCGGTGTGACGCACGCGGGGCCGAAGGAGACGGGGACGATCCGCTCGATCGCGGCGCTGTCCGGTCTGCTGACGCAGGGCATCGGCGACACGCTCCGAATCAGTTACGCGAACGACCCGGTCTACGAGGTCGAGGACGGATTGGAACTGCTCTATTCGCTCGGCCTGCGTGAGCGGAAGGGCGCGGACCTGATCGCCTGCCCGACGTGCGGGCGGATTCAGGTTGACCTGTTCACGCTGGTCCAGGACGTGCGTCAGAAGCTGCGCAGCGATGTCCGCGTGCCGATGAAGGTCGCGGTGATGGGCTGCGTGGTGAACGGTCCCGGCGAGGCCGAGGGCGCGGACGTCGCGGTGTTCGCCGGCAACAAGCGGGGCATCATTTATGTGCAGGGCGAGCGCGTCGCCAACATCCCCGAGGAAGAAATCCTCGATCGGCTGCTCAAGGAGTGCCTGACGTTCCAGGAAAGGGTCGAGAAGGGTGAGGCGAAGCTCGGTGAGAAGGTCGTCGATATCGTGCCGCCGGACCCGATCGGTGAACTTGGGAGCGGCGTCGAGAAGATCGCCTCGGGGAACGTTGATCGGATCGGGCGACCGACGAACCTGACGGTCGGCGAGACCCGCTGAGCATGCGCCCGCTGCGCGTCGTCTGGTCGAGCGATCACGAGATCGTCGTCGATAAGCCCGCGGGCATTCCGTCGGAGGCGACGTATCGCAAGGATGGCCATTCGGCCCAGGAACTGGTGCGAGCCGGGGCGTTCGAGTCGAAGGGTTTGAGTGATGAGGCACGCGCGCGACTTGGCGATGCGGTGCTGCCTCACCGGATCGACGCGATCACCGAAGGGTTGCTGGTGCTGGCTCTGAGCAAAGAGGCGGCGGGCTGGCACGGCAAGGACATCGCGGCGCGGCTGTGGCGCAAGCTGTACGTTGCATCGATTCCGCGGGTTGATGACCCGGAGCGTCTGCTCGGTGTGCAGAAGGCGTATCTCGTGCGCCAGGGGCGTCGGGCCGAGCGCGTGCGCGCGGGCGGAAAGCCGGCGTTCATGGATGTGCTGGCGGTGGAGCGCAGCACGCACGATTCGGACACGATGCACGCGCTGATCGATCTCAAGACGGGTCGCTATCACCAGATCCGAGTGATGATGGAGGGCCTCGGCTGTCCGCTGATCGGCGACCGGTTCTACGACGGGGAACTGCTGCTCAAGCATGTGCTGGTGGGCCTTCGCCCATATGAAACAGATGCAATGGCCGCGTTTGAAGCGACGGACGGACTTGTTGAGCGTGGTGTGTCCGAGCGGATCACGGAGCGGGTCGTCGATGTTCAGCGTGAACTCGATGGGTGCGCGATCGGGTCCGGTTCAGCGACCGACTGAGAACACGCTCGCGACGAAACGACCGGTCTCGCCCGCGAAGTCTTCCGGTGTCGGGGGCAGATCGAGCCATCGCACGGTGCGCTGCCCGGCGCCTTCGGTGAGCACGGAGCGGAAGCGGTGGGGGTCGCAGAGCGCGGTGCAGTTGGTCGAGGCGAGGATCACGCCGCCGGGGCGGAGCACCTGGCAGGCCTTCGAAACAAGTGTCGGGTAATCCCGCTCGGCCTTCCACGCCGGGATCTTGCGTCGCTTGTTGGGCGCGGCGAAGGTGGGCGGGTCGAGGATGATCAGGTCGAAGGCGAACCGTTTGCGCCCGGCGAGGTCGAGGAACGACATGGTGTCGAATCGCGTGAAGTAGTGCTTCTCGGGATCGACCGCGTTGATCTGATAGTTCTCCCTGCCCCAGTCGAGGTAGCGGGCGGAGACATCGATGTTGGTGGTCTCGACGGCTTCGTCGACCGAGGCAGCCGCGGCCCCGAACGCGCAGGTGTAGGCGAAGGTGTTGAGGACCTTCGGGCCGTGGCCTTTGGTGCGCACGAACTCGGCGCACCATTCACGGACCCAGGCACGGTTGGCGCGCTGGTCGAGGAAGATGCCGGTTGAGAAGCCGTCGTACAGACGGACGCGCGTCCGCAAGCCGTTCTCGCTGAGGTCGAGGTGCTCGGGCAACTCGCTGCCCGCGGCGGGGGTTGGGTTCGTGAGGATGTCGGGGCCCTCACCGCCGAGGCGCGAGCGGTCGCGGACGAACGGCTTCGCGTACACCGCGCGGACGCCAAGAGGAGCCAGAAGGTCGAGGATCGCGCTCGCGGCGGCTGGTCGGTTCTGCGGCGTGTTCAGCGACTCGGCTGGGGTGTCTTCGCAGGTGATTATGACGGCGCCGTCGCCGTAGCGGTCGATGAACAGGCCATCGAGCCCGTCGGCCTCGCCGCCGAACACGCGCCAGAGGTCGAGTCGGGCGTTCTCGACGCAGGACGGGCGTCGGCGCAGGGCGCGCGTGACCAAATCGCGCAGGCGATCCGGCGCGATCGTCAACGCCCGTTCTCGCGATCGCGCCGGACGAGCAGGCGCTGCTCGGTCATGTCATCGGCGGCGTAGAGCGGGCCTTCGCGACCGACGCCGGAGTCTTTAACGCCGCCGTACGGCATCAGGTCGGCGCGGAAGGTGGGCACATCGCCGGCGATGACGCCCCCGACTTCGAGATACGAGAAGGCACGCTCGATTTCGTGCTCGTTGTTGGAGTAGACGCCGGCCTGCAGGCCGTAGCGCGAGGCGTTGGCGAGATTTATCGCTTCGTCGAAGTCGTCGGCGCGGATGAGGTACGCGACGGGGCCGAAGATCTCTTCGCGTGCGAGTTTGCAGGAGGTCGGCACGTTCTCGAGCAGGGTCGGCATGATGGTGTTGCCGTCGCGATCACCTCCGATGAGTTTCCTGGCACCGCCATCGATGGCCTCCTTGATCCACGACTCAACTCGATCGGCGGCGTCAGAGTCGATGAGCGGGCCGATGAAGGTGTCGGGATCGAGCGGGTCGCCGGATTTCAGTTGGTCGATCTCGTCGACGAGGCGGGCTTTCAGGTCTTCGTAGGCCTCGTCGCCGACGACGATGATGCGCTGCACGCTGATGCAGGACTGTCCCGCGTAGCCGTATGCGGCGGAGGCGATGCGCTTGGCGGCCGCGGCTCGGGTGGATCCGTCGGACGCGCTGGAGATGATGACCGCCGCGTCGCCGCCGAGTTCCAGGGCGGTGCGCATCTTCGTGGCGCGGGATTTGAGCTTCCAGCCGACCTTGTCGGAGCCGGTGAACGAGAGGAGGCCGAAGCGTCCGTCGGAGGAGAACGGCCCTGCGTCGTCGACGTTGCACGGCAAGACCGAGACGCCGGCGGGGGGGCGCCCCGCTTCAAGAGCGATCTGTCCGAGCAGCAGGGCGGTGAGCGGCGTGCGTTCTGCGGGTTTGAGCACGAACGGGCAGCCGCAGGCGATGGCCGGGCCGATCTTGTGGGCGACGAGGTTAAGCGGGAAGTTGAAGGGCGTGATGAACGAGCAGAGGCCGATCGGGACACGCCGGATCACGCCGTTGATCGCCGGGCTCTCCGAGTGCGGGTTGAGGCGTGTGTTGCGATCGGCGAAGCGCCCCGAGCCGCTGAACTCCTCGCGGGCGACGCGGGCGGATTCGCGGAGCGTCGCGACACACCGGTCGGTCTCGACAGTGGCGGCCTGGATCGGCTTACCGGCTTCGCGAGCCAAGACGAGGGCGATTTCTTCGGCCCTCGATTGCACGGCCTTGGCCATCGCGTCGAGGATTTCCGCACGGCGATCGGGGGAGATGCGGGCGCAGGCCCGCTCGGCCTGCTTGCCGAGCGCGATAGCTCGTTCGATCTCGCTGGGGCCTGCGAGCGGGATCTCGGCCATGACCTCACCCGTGAACTTGTCGTGCACGGGCATGGTGGAGCCGGTGGATTGGGCTTCGCCTGCCAGGATGAAGCGGTCGGGGAGAGATTGAGTGGTTGTCATGGTCGCCTCCGGGCTTGTCGCTCGTCGGAGGCACTATACGCGCGGAGCGGCGGTTCGCCCGCTCGGGACACTAGTCCTGCATTGGCAGGAGCAGGGTCGTTCCGTCGGGCTTGCGGACCGAGACGTGGCGCTTGGTCGGGTTGATCTCGATGATGACCCAGTTCGGGGCGATCTCGTCGCCGGCGTCGAAAAGGGCACCGTCGATGACGGCGCGTGCCGAGCCGTCGCGCCCGCGCAGCATCGCGGTGACGAGGAAGGGTGCGGGCTGGGCGTGATCCACTTTCACCGGGTTTGGCGCTTCGGGTTCCGGCGTCGGTTCGATCTCGATCTTCGGCGGGTAGTAGAGCGGGTTCGGGACCGATCGCTGTTCCAGGAGCCACGTGGTCCGCTGGAGTGTTTCGGTCTTCGGTTTCGGCAGTTCGATCGGGCGCAGGTCGATCGCGGCGTCGTTTTCGAGCGGGTTCGAGGCCGCGGCGAGGGGCGGGTTGGAGCCGGTGGAGAACGAGCCGACGACGAGCGCGAGGAGGGGGGCGAAGAAGGCGATCGCGAGGGTGCGCCGAGAGGCTGTGCCGCTGTAGTGGGCTTTCAGGCATTTCATGATCAGAGGCCCTCCCCGTCCGCGCTGGGATCGGCTGAGGCCATCGATTCCGGATCGGGAATGGCGAAGCTGTAGTGCTCGGTTTCGAGGCTCAGGCGTACGCCAGAAGCGACCGTTTCGGAGTCGGGCGTGATGCGAAGGGATTCGAACTTCACGAAGCCCGCGTGACCGGAGATGAATTCGACGAATTCGATTACGGCGTCGAGGGTGCCGGTGGCGTCGATGCGCACCGTTGAGGCAAACTGGGGGCTCGGCAGCTCGGGGCCCTTCTTGTCTCCGCGTCGGCGCGAGGGCGCGCGGTTGATCGGGCTCGGGTCGAAC
>CAXAVQ010000004.1:0-23160 GCA_963971985.1 uncultured bacterium | reverse complement strand
CAGGCCGGGCCAGCCGTCGGCGCGTTCCATGAACTCGTTGCTGAAGCCCATGCGGATCTCGGGGTGGTCCGCGAGGTCGGAGATGGTTTCGAGGTCCAGCCGCTCGGCGGTTTCGCGTGTGACGCCGACGGCGTAGGTGTTGTTGAAGCCGATCGGGTCGCTCATGCGGATGCCGCGGGATTCGAGCGCGTCGCGGAGTTCGTCGAGCGTGCGCAGGTTCTCATCAACGAGCAGTTCGCCCATGAGGGTGCCTGTATATTCCGGATACGCGTCGATGTCGCCCCGGAGCAGACCGCTGAAGAGCACGCGTGAGCCGCCGAGTTCGCGCCGGTGGCGGACCGTCGCCCCTTCCGCTCGCAGGAGTTGCGTGACCAACTCTCCGAGGACCACTGACTCGCGGAATGTCTTCGATCCGACGACGATGCGGCTGTCGCCTACACCCTGGGCGAACAGGCCCGCGGCGGCGATGCCGATGGCAAGCGTGATGAGCAGCGCGCGTTTCATGACCGCACCCCCGTCAGGGCACCGACGCGCTGCATCTGCGCATCGACGAAGGCTTTCACGAACTCGGACTTCGGCTCGTCGCGGATCTTGGAGAACGGAGCGCGCTGCTCGATCTGACCCTGTTTGAGCAGGACGATGTCTTCACCGGCGAGGTACGCGGCTTCCGCGAGGTCGTGGGTGACGAGGACGACGGTCTTGCCGAGTTCGGCGAACAGGTCTTTGAGTTCGGTCTGGAGTTCGGCGCGGATGAGCGGGTCGAGGGCGCCGAGGGGTTCGTCGAGGAGGAGGACTTCGGGGTCGAGCACGAGGGCGCGCATCAGAGCGACGCGTTGGCGCTGGCCGCCGCTGAGTTCGGCGGGGTAGCGGTCGAGGGCGTCCTGCGGCAGGTGGACCATCGAGGCGAGGGCGCCGACGCGGTCGGTGAGGTCCGAGCCGCCCTGACCAGCGCGGATCGCGGGGATCTCGACGTTGCGCCGGGCCGTCATGTGGGGGAACAGGCCCCCGGACTGGATGGCGTAGCCGAAGCGTCGGCGGATGCCGACTAAGTTCGCGCCGGAAAGATCCTGGCCGTCGAATTCGACGCGCCCTTCGTCGGGCTCGATCAGGCCGATCATGAGCCGGAGCAGCGTGGACTTGCCGCACCCGGAGGGGCCGATCAGCGCGGTGGTCGTGGCGGCCCCGACCTCCAGCGAGACATCGCGCAGGGCGGTGTGCTCGCCGAAGCGTTTGGTCGCTTCGATGACAGAGAGCATGCCTGAACCCTACCACGCTTGAGCAAGGGCATCAGCAGAAACTGATTGATCTGGGGGATGCGCTGGAATTTTTCCCGGGTCAGGCAAGGGGAATCGCTAGCATGGGGGCTTGGGGCATGTTCGCTGCGCAGGAGGAGCGTTCGTATGAATCTGTCAGCTCGCGATATCGCCGAATCCGCATCGTCGATCACCGACGAATCGAGTCGTGAGCGGTTCGTCGACAAGGCGTGCGCCGGTGATTCCGCGCTGATCTCGGAGGTGAAGATGATCCTCCGCGACGATGCAACGCTCGCCGGTTCGCTGCATGAGATCGAGGACCCGGACGCGACGGTGTCACCTCATCGCGGCAGCGGTCGAGCGGTGTCGGCTGAGCACTCGGGGCAGGTCATCGATCATTACAAGTTGCTGAAACCGCTCGGCGAAGGCGGGTTCGGGTCCGTGTGGCTGGCGGAGCAGAGCGAGCCGGTCACGCGTCGTGTCGCGCTGAAGATCATCAAGCTCGGGATGGACACGAAAGAGGTGATCGCACGATTCGAGGCCGAGCGTCAGGCGCTGGCGATGATGGACCACCCGAACATCGCGCGGGTGTTCGACGCCGGCGTCACGAGCACCGGGCGTCCGTACTTCGTCATGGAACTCTGCACGGGTGAGGAGATCTCGGCGTACTGCGACAAACGCAAGCTGAGCATCGCCGATCGCCTGGAATTGATGATGCAGATCTGCCACGCGGTGCAGCACGCCCATCAGAAGGGGATCATCCACCGGGACATCAAACCGAGCAACGTGCTGGTGGACACTCATGACGACAAGCCGCACGTGAAGGTGATCGACTTCGGCATCGCCAAGGCCACGAGCCAGTCGTTGACGATGAAGACGCTGTTCACCGAGTCGCAGCAGCTGATCGGAACTCCTGAGTACATGAGCCCGGAGCAGGCGGACGGGCAACTCGATATCGACACGCGGACCGATGTCTACTCGCTCGGCGTCCTGCTCTACGAATTACTCACAGGATCGACGCCGTTCAGCGCGAGGGACCTGCGCTCTGCGGCGTTCGGCGAACTGCAGCGGATCATCCGGGAAGTGGACCCGCCGCGGCCGAGCACGCGGTTGAGCCTGAGCGCCGAGTCGCTGTCCGAACTCGCGAATCGTCGGCACACGGAGCCGGGGAGGCTGAGCCGTATCATCCGCGGCGATCTCGACTGGATCGTGATGAAGTGCCTGGAGAAGGACCGGACCCGCCGCTACAGCACTCCGTCGGCGCTCGCGGAGGATCTGCAGCGTCACCTGACCGGGGAGGCGGTGAGCGCGGTGCCGCCGAGCGCGGGCTACCGGGTGCGGAAGTTCGTGCGCCGGAACAGGGGCGGGGTGCTCGCGGCGTCGCTGGTGGCTGGGGCTCTGGTCCTGGGGATCGTCGGCACTTCAGTGGGCCTGGCGAACGCGAACGAGCAGCGCCAGCGTGCCGAAGCCGAAGCCGAACGCGCTGAGGAGCAGGCACTGCTGGCGCGAGCTGCGGAAGAGCGCGAGAAGGAGCGGGCGGACGAACTCGAACTGGTTGCGAACTTCCAGGCCGAGCAGCTCAACGCGGTTGATCCGCCGACGATGGGTTTGCAGATCCGCAGCGACCTGCTCGACAACATCCGCACGGCCGCGCTGCGGTCCGGGGCGAGCGAGACCGAAGCCGATCAGCGGGTTGCTCAGGCCAGCGAACTGCTCTCGGCCGCAGACTTCACTGGGACGGCCCTGCATGCGCTGGAGGAGAACATCCTTCTGCCCGCGGTCGAGGCGGCGAGAACAAGTTTCGCGGATCAGCCGCTGATGCGGGCGAAGCTGATTCAGACCACTTCGAACAACGCCCACCGGCTCGGGCTGTACACCTTCGCCCGGGATATTCAGGCGGAAGCGAGCGGTCTGTTCCAGAGCGAGCTGCCCGCCGATGATCAGGCGGTGCTCGATTCTCGACAGCAGCTTGCGCTGTTCATGCGCTCGTCGGGCCAGTTCGAAGAGGCGGAGACGATGTACCGGGAGCTGCTTTCCGAGGCGCTACGGCTGTTCGGTGACGAGCACCCCGTGACGGCACGATACATGTCCAACCTCGGTGTGCATCTCAGCGACATCGGCCAGGCGGAAGAATCGCTGGAACTCGAACGCCAGGCACGCGACATTTACACGGCTACGCTCGGGCCGCTTCATCTCGACACCATCCGTTCCACCGGCAACATCGGTGCGGCCCTTGCCAATCTCGACCGGCCTGAAGAGGCATTCACTGAGTACTACGCCGCGTTGGAAGGGTTGCGAAAGACCGTCGGTGACGATGATTCGCACACGTTCCGTCAACTCAGCAACATCGCCACACTTCATCTGAAACAAGGGGACTTCGGCGCGGCGGAGGAGATTCTGCGGGAATCGGTGGAGGGCAACCGGCGCGTGCTTGGCAACGATCACCCGCTGACGCACGTCTCGATCGACAATCTCGGCAACGCGCTGTATCGACAGCAGAAGTACGAGGAAGCGACGCGCTACGCGCAGGAGGCGTTCGAGGGCAGGCAGCGGACGCTCGGGCCGAACCACCCTGACACGCTGCGGTCGGTCTACAACCTCGGCATGATCTACCAGACCCAGAAGAACGACGAGCGCGCCTCAGAGCAATTCCGCCGGGCGGCCGGTGGGTTCCGTGTGGCGTACGGCGAATTCCACCCGAACACGATCACGGCGCGGACGAATCTCACCGGTACGCTCTTCCGCCTCGGTCGCTGGACGGAGATCGAGACCCACCTCTTTGACGAACTGCACCTCCTGGAAACCCGGGCCGACGCGCCGACCGACCGGCACGAGTCGATCATCCGCGCCATCGGCATCCTGTACCGGTACTGGGACGAGGCCGAGCCCGGCAACGGCTACGACGCCAAGTCGGCCGAGTGGGTCCAGCGTCTGGAAGACTTCCGAGCGGCCAACGCCGAGCCAGCGTCCTGAGCGAAGCGTCTTGCACCACAGACCAAGCAGCATCAGAATGCTCGGACCTTGGCCGACTCTCCCACCGCTGCCACGCTCTCTCCGACCCGGATCCTGCTGAAGGTCATCGGGCCCGGCGTCCTGCTCGCGGGCGCGGCGATCGGGGTCTCCCATCTCGTGCAAGCCACCCGCGCCGGCGCGGAGTTCCGCTTCGGCCTGCTCCCGGTGCTGCTGATCGCGTGCGCGACGAAGTACCCGTTCCTGGAGTTCGGGCCCCGGTACGCCGCGGCGACGGGGCGGACGCTGATCGAGGGGTACCGTGACCTCGGCCGATGGGCGCTGTGGACCGCGGCGGTTGTGACCTTCGGGGCCATGTTCATCATCATGGCCGGCGTGACGATCGTGACCGCGGCACTAGCGGTGCCGCTGTTCACTTCGATCGGGATGCAACTCGGTGTCACAGCGTGGAGCGCGATCATCCTGGGGCTGTGCATGGTGCTCCTGCTGATCGGGCGCTACCCGACGCTCGACCTGACCATGAAGATCGTGATGGCGCTTCTGCTGGTGTCCACGCTCGCGGCGGTGGTCGCGGCGATCGCTTCACCGAACCTCGGGACCACCGAAGCGCGGCCGCCGGCGTGGTGGATCCCCGCACAGTTCGGGTTCCTGCTGGCGTTCATGGGCTGGATGCCGATCCCGATCGACTCGGCGATCTGGCACTCGATCTGGACGCGCGAGCGGTGCAGGCAGACCGGGCACGAATGCACAGTGCGCCAGGCGCGGGCGGACTTCAACTTCGGGTACGGGCTGGCGACGTTCGTCGCGATCATCTTCCTGACGCTGGGCGCCTTGGTCATGTTCGGGCGTGGCGAAGCGTTCGCTGCGGGCGGCGCGGGGTTCGCCGCACAGTTCATCGAGATCTACACGACCACGCTCGGCCCGTGGGCCCGCCCGATCATCTCGATCGCGGCGTTCACGACCATGCTCTCGACCACGCTGGTGGTGCTCGACGCGTTCCCACGGGTGATGCAGCGCCTGGTGGCGACGCTGCGGGCGACGGATGATCAGCCGAAGCCTTCCGGACGGGCATACGCGACATGGGTCGTGGTGCAGGCGGGGCTGGGACTGGCGATCATCGCGCTGCTGAGCGGCCAACTAACGACCCTGGTGGACCTCGCGACGACGCTGTCGTTCCTGACCGCGCCGATCCTCGCGTACATCAACTACCGCGTCATCACCGGGCCGACAATGCCGCTGCACGCACAGCCGCGAAAGCCGATGCGCGTGTTCAGCATCTGCTCGATGGTGTTCCTGGCGGTGTTCAGCGTGGCGTACCTGGTGTGGCGGGTGGTGGGGTGAGGCGTGATCACCCGAACCGCTCCACCCACGGCGCCAGTGTCGCCGCGACGAACTCCGCGTCTTTGCGGTCGGTGAGGAGGTGGTCGGCATCGCCGAGCGAGACGAAGCTCTTGGGGTGTCTGGCCCAGCCGAAGATCGTCGCGGCGTTGTCGATGCCTACGACGCGATCGACCGGTGAGTGGAAGATCATCAGTGCACGGTCGAGGTTGGCGATCGCCTTCTCCGGATCGTGGGCGCCGAGGTCATCGAGAAACTGCCTAGTGATGCGAAATGGGCGTCCGCCGAGGGAGACTTCGGCCGAGCCCTCGCGCTCGATGGTGTCGCGGTCGGCCTCGAAGAGGTTGCTGACATGCTCGGGGTCGGCGGGGGCGCCGATGGTGCCGACGCAGCGGACACCCTCCATCTCGCCGGCAACCGCCAGCACGGCGGCGCCGCCCAGACTGTGACCGACGAGAAGATTGGGGGGCTGGCGGTGCTCGCCGAGCCAGCCGCAGACGCGCCGGAGGTCGTCGAGGTCGGAGCCGAAGTTGGATTCGGCGAAGTCGCCCCCACTTTCGCCGATGCCGGTGAAATCGAAGCGCAGAGTGCCCATGCCCCGCTCGCCGAGCGCTTTGCTGACCCGAGACGCGGCGATGGAGTTCTTGGAGCAGGTAAAGCAGTGTGCGAAGACGGCGTAGCCGCTGGTGGTTCCGTTGGGTTCGTCGAGGCGGACGGAGAGTTGCTGCCCGCGCGAGCCTTCGATGGTGATCTTCTCGGTGGGCATGCTTCGATCCTCCTCGTCCAAAGAAACGGCGTTACGCGTTGGCCGGCTCCGACGCAGAGTCAGTGGGCACGAGCGCAAACCCGCGCTTCATGCTGAGCACGACGGACGCGATCGACGCGAGCAGCGCAATGACGGCCATCGGCAGCATGTCGCCGAGTTCGCCTTCCATGCCGACCGGGCCGACGATGTGGCTGAACACGGCACCGAGCATGAGCAGGCCGGCGAGGACCGAGCCGGCGAGGGTGGTCTTCGGGATCAGGATCAGAACGATGGCGATGACTTCGGCGATGCCGATCCCGATCGCCGCGGCGTTGCCGCCGGGGAGTTTCTCGATCAGCGCTTCGGCACCGCCGGTGAACTTCGGGAAGGCGCCCATGGCGAAGATGCCGACGACGATCAGGCGGGTGATCCAGTGCGCGATGACGAGGGGTGAGGCGGAAGCCATGCGAGTCTCCTGAGCCGAAAGCCGTTGCGAAGGGGACGAAGCCTCGGATGAGTCGTCCGTGCCGGAGCGAACTCCGTGCGCAGGCCCCCTATTCCACGGATGACGAATGCCGGCCCTCAGATGCTCACTCCACTTCCTCCACCTCGATCGCGAGCACCCCCAGCAGCCGGGCGATCGTCGTGTACGCATCGAGCATGGTGTCCTCGCTGAGGTCCGTCACCGAGGTGGTGATGTGCGTGGCGTCCATTGCTTTGGGCCACGAGGCGTCGTAGTCTTCCCAGACGGGGCGACCGTCGTCACCGGGGAGCAGGGCCTGCGTCCACATGTGGTAGCCGAAGACCTTGTCGCCGGTGCCGAACTGGTCAACGAAGATCAAACCATTGGCGGCGCGGCTGGGGACGCCCTCGGCGCGGAGCATCGCCGCGAGCAGCACGGCGTGCTCGGTGCAGTCGCCAGCGCGGTTGCGGACGACTTCCGAAGCCGTCGCGAATCCGACGCCGAGCGTCTTCTCGTTGATGTAGCGGTAGACAAAGCGGCGCATGGCCTCGGCCTTCGCTCGATCGGACGCGTCGGCGTCGACACCCTGCAGCGCCTCGGTCGCGAGTTCGCGTACGCGATCGTCGTCGCTGTCCGCCGCCGGGGTCGGCGCGAGGAATGCCTCGGCCTCGACATCGCCCTCGTCGGCGACGACCGGGGAGTCGAGATCGATCGTGATCCGCAGCGAGCCGTTTTCGAGTCGCTCGACACGCTGCGCGCCGGTCGTCGGCAGGTCAGGCAATTGCTGACCGGCGATGGTCGACGACAGCCGATAGGTCGCCCGGCGCGTCGTCCGCGGCGAGGGGATCTCGCCAACCGGCTCGACGAGCGTCGAGCCCATGAGTTCCACCGCCGGGAACTCCTTCAGCGCCTCGTCGCGCTCGGCGCGCTCCATGACCATCGTGATGCCGCCGAACGGCAGTTCGGAGCGCAGCGTCTCACCGGTCGCGTCGGTGTGGTTGACCATCGCGAGGTCGGGCATGATCGACTGCGTGACCGTCCAGCGGACCGCTTCGACCGTTTCGCCGAGCACTTCGATGGGCTCGGTGCCGATGCGGGTCAGTTTGTTGAGCACGCGATCGAGCCCGGTGCTGGCGTCGATGGTGGAGTAGACGATGGCGTCGGCTCCGGCCACGATCCGGGCGTTCACGTACGCGCCGACCTCGCCGGGCGTCAGCCAGGTGCCGCCGGGGGCCTTCTCGTCGCGGACCGTCCGACGCCCGCCGTTGATGGTCGTGCGTTTCACGGTCTCGCCGTCCCAGACGTACGCCTCGACGGTCTTCGCGCCACCGAGGTCGGTGGTGGATCGCATGGAGACGGGCTCACCGTCGAGCGTCTCGACGAACTCGGTAACCACGCTGATGTTCAGTTCGTCGTCGAACCGCGCGATGCGGAAGACCATCTCGGAACTGGTCACCAGCGTCCCGTCGAGGACCGCCGCCGCCTCGCGGGCGAAGCCCACGCGCTGGTCGTTGATCTTCACGATGAAGAACCGCTCGTACTCACGCTCGGCCCCGCCGAGCGCGGGCGTCGCCAGCGCGAGCAGGGTCGCGGCGATGATCCAGAAACCGGTGAGCCGTCCGAAGCGCATGGTGGTCCTTTCGCTGGCCCCCATGCTACCGGCGAGGCCCGATCGCGACGCAGAAACCCGATGGAGCCGATAGGCTTCACCTGCCATGATCGATACCCATTGCCACCTGACATTCCCGGATTACGAGGGGCGCGTGGACGCCGTCCTCGCCGACGCCCGCGCTGCCGGCGTCTCCGGCTGCATCACGATCTCGACCACGCCCCACGACTGTCGCGAGGCCTTAGCGATCGCGCGGACCCACGAGCGGGTCTGGTGCACCAGCGGCGTGCACCCGCTCTATGCCGACAAGGTCCCCACCGACGCCGGCCAGGCCGCCGAGGCCTGGGCGAACATCACCGGGGTCGCGTCGGCCCCCGAGTGCGTGGCGTGGGGTGAACTCGGCCTCGACAACCACTACGACAAGCCGCCGAAGCACGTGCAATTGCCGGTGCTCCGCCACCAGCTGAACATGATCAGCGAACTGCGCGAGGCCTCGGGCGAGCGCCGGATCGATAAGCCGGTCGTGATCCACTGCCGCGAGGCCTTCGCCGAGCTCATCCCGATCCTGCGCGACACCGCGCTCGACCCGTCGCGCTTCGTGTTCCACTGCTTCACCGGCTCGCCCGACGACATGCAGCTCATCCTCGACTTCGGCTCGTGGGTCAGTTTCACCGGCGTAGTCACCTACAAGAACGCCGAGGATGTCCGCGCCGCCGCCCGCCTGCTCCTCGAAGCCACCGGCGGCGACCGGGTCATGGTCGAGACCGATGCCCCGTTCCTCACCCCCCACCCCCATCGCGGCGTGCGCCCGAACGAACCGAAGTTCGTCGTCCACATCGCCGAGACGCTGGCGGGGATTCAGCAGGACCTGACCGGCGAGAGCGCGGACGAGTTCCACGAGCGCCTGAATCGGAATACGGAGCGGTTCTTTGGGGTCCCGGCCCGTTAACGTTTGCTCAAGCCGACGCGATTTTGGCTGTCGCCGCACGTCGAGGTCGATGAGTTTCCTGGACGCACTCCCACCCGTCCACGGAGACCCACCGATGCGCCTGCCTCTTGCCTGCACCCTCGCCCTCGCGACCTCGACCCCCTCGCTCACGATCGGGCAGACCTGCCCGCCGGGATGGGACCCGTTCGAGCCGGGGCTCATCGGCTCATCGATCATCGATCTACACGTCTTCGACGATGGCTCGGGCCCTAAGCTCCTCGCGGCAGGCTATCTGGAAGGCGGGCAGGGTGATGGCTTCGTGACGAGCTTCGCCAGCTTCGACGGAGAGTCGTGGAACGCGATCTACGGTGCGCCTTTTCTGGCGTATGAGTTTGCGACCTACGATGACGGGTCCGGACCGGCGGTTTATGTCGCAGGGGATTCGAGCGGTTTAAACACCAATCCTGCTCGCCGCGGCGTTGCCAAATGGAATGGCGAAAGTCTGGAGCCTCTCGGCGAGGGAATCACGAGTTCAGGATCTGGAGTGCTAGCACTTCAGGAGTTCAACGGCGAGTTGTTCGTCGGCGGGTACTTCTCAAGCGTTGACAATCTCGCCACCGACGGGCTCGCCCGCTGGAACGGGAAGGACTGGGCCGACGCTTCGTCTGGTCTTGACTTCACGCCCTGGGCACTGTGTGTTCACGACGACGGTTCTGGATCCGCTCTGTACGCCGCGGGACGGGAGGGCAACAACCAAGGCAATCTGGTCGGGCACGTCGCTCGGTGGGACGGCGAGCAGTGGATCGATCTGAACCTGAACGCGAACAACGCTGTCGTCGAATTGGTGTCGTTCGATGACGGCACCGGACCAGCGCTCTACGCCGGTGGCTGGTTCGCGGAAGTGGAAGGCGTGCCGACGGGCCACATCCTGCGTTGGAACGGTGCCGTTTGGGAGCCGCTACCGGTGGACCTGCCGGGAAGGGTCAAGAGACTTCATGTTCTCGATACGGGCAACGGCCCGACGCTCTACGCGACCGGGGAGTTCTCCTTCGATCCCGATCAGGAAGAGGAGTACGTCGCGACATGGGACGGCCTTCAATGGCATCCGATCCCGAACAGCGGTCCCGGTGTGCCGACCGCGCTCGTCGTGTACGACCGTGGAGACGGCCCCCGAGTGACCGCGTCCGGGCTGTTCCAGATCTGGGGCGAGAACGGCCCGATCGACTGGCTCGCGACCCTCGGCTGCACTCCCGAGCAGTGCCCCGGTGATGTGACCGGCGACAACCGAACCGATCTGGTCGACCTCAACCTCGTTCTCGCGAACTTCGGTGCGGCAAACGAGAAGGGTGATCTCACCGGCGACGGCAACGTGGATATCGATGACCTGAACTTGCTGTTGAACTACTTCGGGGCGGACTGCGGGTGAGCGATTCCTCGCGCTCTTGGTTCAACTGAAGACCGAACCTCGCGCTAACCGAACACCGCGAAAACCGTGGCGATCGCGAACACGGTGATTCCATAGATCGCCAGTGGCAGCGCGAACCAGCGCACAAACCGACGCGCCCTGCGGTCAACGAAGCAGATTCCGACTCCAACCGGCCACGCCACCACGGAGCCGAGCAGCGCGACATCAGGCCAGCGTGACCTGTACAGAAAATCCGATTCGCTCACGTGGATTCCGACCTTTGCCGCAATCCATGCGGCAATAATCGACGCCGCAAGCACGCTCGTTATACGCAACGGATCGGGGTTCCAAGCGGCTGCTTCCTCATCTCTGTCCGGCGGTTGCCACGGAACATCCTGTTCGTCGGATTCGCCGGAGAATGTCGGATGCTCCAGGGTTGCCTCAAGCGTGTGCCACTGCACCCAGACAAGCGAAAGCATCACGGAGGCCACCACCAGGAGCAGCGGCGTGAGCACTACGGCGAGAAGCGAGACGGTGTGTGCCCAAGCGTCGTCCGACCCTGCGGGAGAAAGCATCGCCGCGCGTCGGAACACGAACGCGAAGTCCGCGAGCGGTATCGCGGCAACCACGAGGCCCAGCGCGACAACAAGAGTGAACCGGCGGAGCCGGATCCAGAGCGCACCGGACGCGATGACAAGAGCCACACCGGCAACGGTGAATGATTGAGCCAGTTGCAGGCCATCGACACCCGTCGTGCGTGACCGCAGGTCGAGAGCCGCCAGCAACAGGATCGACGCACCCCACACCAGACACACGCGGGCGGTGAGCCGATACCAGAAGTCCCATCGCTCATGGCCAGATATCCGGCTTCGGGACATGCAGGGTCCTTGACAAGTGGACTGCCGGCGGCGATCCCGGCCGGCGACAGGCAGGGTACAGCGATCTGCGTCTCAACACGTCCTTCGGAAACGGTCTCGTCCCCGTGCAGCCCCCGCCTCCCCCCTGCTACCCTGCCCGCATGAACAGCCAAACAGACTCCGGTTCACGGGCCCTGCACGAGCAGTGGCTGCTCGCTCTGACCGCGATCCCGACCGCCGCGGGGCGGGAGCGACGGGTCGTCGAGTGGATCCACGAGTGGGTCAGCGAGCGCCCCGACCTCGCCCTGAGCGCCGACCGCTTCGGCAACCTGACCATCGAGCACGTCGAGGCCTCAAACGCCACCGAGCGCCCGTTCTACATCACCGCGCACCTCGACCACCCGGCCTTCGTCGTCGAGTCCATCGAGGGCGATGCGCTGCACCTGAGTTTCCGCGGCGGTGTGCTCGACCCCTACTTCGCGAGTCGCCCGCCGATCGTGCTCTTCACCGACGACGACCGGCCGATCCGCGCGGTCGTGACCTCCAGCGACAAGTCCACGAAGCCCTTCCGGACCGCGAGCGCCGAGCTTGCCTCTGGCGAATCGCTCGAAGGCCTCGCGCCCGGCGACATCGGGCGATGGGACTTCCCCGAGCCGGAGATCAGGCCCGAGACCGCCAAGCCCGGCATGCACGCCGGTCGCGTGCTCTACACCCACGCCTGCGACGACCTCGCCGCCGTGGCCGCGGCGCTCTGCGCGATCGACGGTCTGCGCGACGAACCGAAGGCCCGCCACGTCCGCCTGCTGTTCACGCGGGCCGAGGAGATCGGCTTCGTCGGCGCGATCGCGGCCTGCCGGGAGAAACTCCTCCCGCGCGACGGGCGCTACGTGCTGCTCGAGAACTCGCGCAGCTTCCCGGAGTCGCCCATCGGCGGCGGTCCGATCGTGCGAGTCGGCGACCGGATGTCCACCTTCAGCCCCGCCCTGACCGCCGGCATCGCCAAGGTCGCTGAGGACCTCGCGAAGGCCGACGGCGAGAAGAAGGAAGAAGACCCCGGGCAGATCGAGAAGGCCGACCGCCCCGCGACCACCTTCAAGTGGCAGCGCAAGCTCATGCCCGGCGGCGCGTGCGAGTCCACCACCTACATGGCCTATGGCTACGAATCGACCTGCCTCTGCCTGCCCCTGGGCAACTACCACAACATGGCCGACCTGCAGGCGGTGCAGGACGAGGAAGCCGACGCGATCGCCAACGCCCGCCCCGGTCGCGAGCACATCGCCCTCAACGATTACCACAACCTCGTCCGCCTGCTCATCGCCTGCGGCACGAAACTCACCGAGGTCGAAGCCCCGGTGGACACCATGGAGAAACTGTTCGCCGAGCGCAGCTTCGTGCTGACGCAGGCCACGACTCCGGACCCGGGCGAGATCCCGGCGCTCCGCGATGAGTAAGAACGAGGCCCCCCGATGCTCTCCCACCGCTTCAAGCACTACCAGCGCAACGTCGGCTGGCGATACACCGTGATCAATCTGGTCATCATGTGCTACCTGCTGTCGATCCTCTTCAGCAACGGCTTCGACCTGGTGACCGTCGTCATCGCATTGATGATGGGCGCCGGCGTGCTACTCCCGCGCCTGTTTCTCGAGCGACTGGTCGCGAACCCGTACCGGACGACGCGTCTCCTCCACTTCGGGACATTCTTCGTGATGGCGATCTTCGTCCTGAACTTCACCGGTATCTGGACCCCGCCCGTATTGCTCGCGATCATGGTTCCGCCGCTGGTGGGCATCCTGATCGGCGGCAACTTCTGGCTGTTTTCCGACCCTCGGGTGTTGACCGGCACCGGGATTGCGCATTACACCGCCTACGATGCCCGCGCAGCGCAACACGCGACCCGATCACACCATGACCCGACCGACCATGACAACCCGACCCCTCTGGTGCGCTAGCCTCCTCGGCGCGACCCTCGGTCTGACGTCCTGCACCGGCGTCGAACCCGCGCTCATCGGGGCCGCCGTCAACGGAGCGCAGACCGGTGTCTCCCTGTTCAGCGGCGCGGAGATCTGGGCCTACGAGATCGCCGAGTTCGACCGCGTGCTTAACGCGATCGAAGAAACCGAGCGCGAACTCGGCCTCCGCCAGTTGAACGAAGTGGTCGAAGAGGACCGGTACTGGGTCTATTTCCGATTCGCCCGAACCGCCAGACTCATTGTCGAGGTCCGTCGCCAGACCCCGACCGTCACCTCCATCGAGGTAGACGTCGCCGACCGGGACCAGCAGGGCATGGCCTCCCTGTTCCTCAAGCGGGTCATCGATCGCATCGAGAAGCCGTCGAGACCCTGAAAACCTCGCGCGACCGGGTCCACGGGCCGTCGATTCCGACTTTCGCAGGGCCTAGCATCCGACGGGTTTCCCCGTATCGGGACGCCCGCTCCACCGACTCCGTATTTCCGGAAGGATGCATCTTCATGACCGATTTCACCGCCGACCACACGACCGAAACCACGTTCCAGGTCAACAGCCGCGGCATGACCACCACACCGGCCATCGAAGACCACATCCGAGACCAGATCCACCAGCACCTCGAACGATTCCTCAAGCGCCTGACCCGCATCGAGGTTCACCTCTCCGACGAGAACGAGCCCCATCGCGACACCGGCGACGACAAGCGCTGCCTCATCGAGGCCCGTCCCGCCGGACGCGACCCGCTCGTCGCCGAGCACACCTGCGGCGATATGTACGAGGCCATCGACTCCGCCGTCGCGAAACTCGTCCGGGTCCTCGAGCACAAACTCGAACGCGACTGACGGGCCGAACCGCGCGTCGTCGGTGTTCGCTACCATGAGGCCATGCGCGAAACCACGCACTGCATGCTCGAACCGAACTCCGGCGTCCTGATCGTCCGTCTCAAGGGACCCTCGCTGGAAGAGCAGGACGCCAAGTCGATCCTGAGCGATCTCAAGGCCGACGCGCCGGAATGGAACTGGCGCGTCGCGCTCGACATGAACAACGTCGAGTTCCTCGCGTCGTCCGGCATCGGCTCACTGATCAACTTTCATCGGACCTGCGCGGGTGCCGGGGGCACCATGGCCATGTTCGGCGTAAACGACAACATCCAGGGCGTCTTCAAAGTCACCAAGATGAACAAGTTCTTCACGATGACCAAGGACCAGTCCCAGGCGATCAAGAAACTGACCTGAGAATCCGGACCTGAACGGTCACAAGGGGGCGCACAATGCCCACCAGCACCTATTCCGTCCGTGGCATGACCTGCCAGAACTGCGTGCGCAGGGTCACGGAATCCCTTGAGTCCGTCGCCGGCGTCACCGACGCCCGTGTTTCGCTGAAAGACCGGACCGCGACCGTCGAAACGAAGGGCGATCCGGACTTCGAGGCGATGCGCAACGCCGTTCAGGAGAGGGGCGGTTACACGCTCGCCAACGAGGGCGACGCCGAACCGGCCCCCGAGCAGCAGGCAGAGCAATCCGGCGAATCGCTCTACCCCCTGCTGCTGATCGTCGGCTACATCCTCGGCACGACCGTGCTGATCGCGCTCGCGACCGACAACTGGTCGCTGATGACGATGATGCGCCACTTCATGGCCGGCTTCTTCATCGTCTTCTCGTTCTTCAAGCTGCTCGACCTGCCGGGATTCGTCAACGCGTACTTCAGCTACGACCTGGTCGCCCGCGCCATGCCCAGGTGGGGCTGGGTGTACCCGTTCGTCGAACTCGCCCTCGGCGTGCTGTATCTGCTGAACGCTGTGCCCATCGCGACCAACGTCATCACGCTCGCGCTGATGCTCATCGGCTCGGTCGGCGTGCTCAAGGCGCTGATGGAGAAGCGCAAGATCCAGTGTGCCTGCCTGGGCACCGCCCTGAACTTGCCGATGACCAAGGTCACGCTGGTCGAGGACCTCACGATGGCCGCCATGGCCGCGGGCATGCTGGTGATGTACGCCACGGGCTGATCGCCGCTCACGCCCGAAACCCCATCTGCCGATAGTGGAGATGCCATGCAACCGCGCTCCACCGACGCGATCGCCGCCTCGATGATCCGCAACCTGGAGTCGCGTACGGGGCTGTGCCTCGACGAGTGGATCGAGATGGTCGCCGCCGAATGCCCGGCACTGAACGGTTCGGTCGAGGGAACGGACCCCGCCGAAGTGGAGCATCGCGACGTGCGCCGCTGGATCCTCGAGCACTACCAAGTCGGCCCGAAGACCGCGTGGCTCATCGCCGCCGTCACGCTGCGCCACCTCGGCAAGGTCGATCCCAGCCAGGACGAACTCGTCGACGAGCAGTACAGCGGTCGCTACGCATCGCTCCGCCCGGTCTACGACGCGATCGTCTTCGCCGCGCGCCAGTTGGGCGACGACGTCGAGATCCGCCCCGCCATCGGCCACGTCACCCTCGCACGAGGCCGAACCTTCGCGATCGTCAAACCCCGGCTCCGCGCCGTGCGCCTCGGCCTGCGCCTCCCCGGCGGCCTCGAAGAACCGACCGACCGCGTGATCGCCAAACCCTGGATGAAAAAGCGGGCGACCCACTTCATCGACCTCACGACCCTCGATGAGGTCGATGGCGAGCTGCAAGGCTGGATGAAGCAGGCGTATCAGGCTCGGGGCTAGGAATCGGCCGATTCGCGGCAACCCTCAGCCGTTCCCTGCGTATTATCCGGTAAGGACCCTCCGGAGAGAGCACGCGATGAACGCCCAGACGCCCACATCCACCGCACCGCGCCACGGCTCGGACACCCGAACGACCGAAGCCGGTGCCTCCGTGCGCGTCGTCGTACGCCCCCGTTACATCGCCGAGCACTCCGATCCCGCCTCCGACCGCTACGTCTTCACCTACAGCATCACCATCCTCAACGAGGGCGAGACCACCGTCCGGCTGCTCAGCCGCTACTGGCTGATCTCCGACGCGGATGGCGAGTCGCACGAGGTCGAGGGCGAAGGCGTCGTCGGGGAACAGCCGGTGATCCGTCCAGGTCACTCGCACGAGTACGAGTCCTTCTGTCCGCTCGCCACGCCGTGGGGCACCATGGAAGGCCACTATCGAATGGTCCGCCTGCACCCGGACACACCCGAGCAGTCGCTCTCGCTCGACCCGACTGAACTCGGCGAGGTGTTTGACGCGAACATCGGGCGGTTCTATCTGGTTTCCGACGAGTCCTGAACCAGTCTTTTTCTGAATCCGGACACACACCCGCAGACCAACGGCATCTTCAATGCAGCCGAATGGCTTTCCCGCATTGGAGATCACCCGATGAACCCGCCCAGCCTGATCGTCGGAACCTGTCGCCGGGTGCTATGGCTCGCGGCGTGCATCCTCGCTGTCCTGCCCTACCGCACCATGGCCAGTCCGGAACCATTCCTCGGCACGGCCTACACGCAGGAACCATGGACGTTCTTGCCCGCAGTCGGTTCCGAACCGCAGAAGATCGGTGCGATCCTCGCCGTGAAGGATCCTGACACCCTCGTCGGCGACAACATCGGTGTTGTCCTGTTCATCCGTGCAGACGACGAGTGGACCGGCTGGGCATGGTTCGCTGAATCAATACCCAACGCCATCGGTGCAGCGGTCACATCGCTCAACCCCAATGCCGACGCGGACGAGACCATCGATTTCATCAGTTCCGTCGAAATCGAAGTCGATTATGCGACATTCGACGCACGGGATCCGAGCGCGAAACGCTCCCTCATGGGCGTTGGCGTGCTCGCTGACGATCCACTGAGCGAGCAGACCGCCGACGGCTACGAAGGGGTTCTTCTGTCCCACTCCTTGACCCGGGATGGGCACCGCGCGGCAGATCTGGACATCGATCTCAGCCCTATGGGCCGCGAAGAAGCGATCCCGATCGGCACGTTCCTAGACGCGATCGCCAAAGGCAGCGAGTTCGCGCTGGTCCACCCCACCGCTTCCAATGAAGAAGCCGCCATGGCTATGTTCCGCGCCATAGGCGAACTCAACCCGCAACGCCGCGACCAAGTACAGGACGCGAGCGAAGATCACTCCCGCATTCATTTGATTCGCGTCGGCAACGAGGTGTGGATGCTTGGAGAATGCTGGTTCGAGCACTACCTGCTCAGAGCGAGATCGGCCGTAGCAGGTTCGTCGTAGCCTGTGCAGCCCTAGCCGCCCGCCTGATACCGCTGCACAATCGGCCGCCGGCGCCCGCGCCCGAACGCCACCGGACGCACCTTCAGCGCGATCGCCAGCTGGAAGCGCTTGTACTCGTTCAGGTCGATCAGCCGGATCACGCGCCGCAGTTCCGTTTGGTCGATCGCACCGCGCGACAGAAGGTCCGCTTCGATCGCCCGCGCGTCCTCTCTGCCATCCACGTACCTGGCCACGATCTCGTCGAGCACGTCGTAGTCAGGCAGCGAGTCCGAATCCCTCTGGTCCGGACGCAGTTCTGCGCTCGGCGGCTTGGTGATCGTCGAATCAGGAATCGGCGGACCATCAAACCCGCCTCGCCCGGGATTCGCGTTGATCCACTTCGACAGTTCGTATACCTCGCCCTTGAGCAGGTCTGCGATGGGCGCGAGCCCGCCGTTCTGGTCGCCGTAGAGCGTGGCGTACCCGGTCGCGTGCTCGCACTTGTTCCCGGTCGTGAGCAGCAGCGCCCCGGTCGCGTTGCTGACCGCCATCATCGTCAGCCCGCGCAGGCGGCTCTGCAGGTTCTCATCCGTCAGCCCGCCAGCGCCGGACTCCACGCCGAGCCCGCGCAGCGTCTCATCCAGATCGCCCGAAAGCGCATCGTGCCCGGCCTCGATGCTGCGCACCGCGTACCCGCAGCCGATCCGCCGGCACATCTCCTCGGCATCCGTCAGACTGCCCTCGCTCGAGTACCGGCTGGGCATCGCCACGCCGACCAGATTCTCAGCGCCGACCGCCGATGCGCCGAGCACCGCGCACAGCGCCGAATCGATTCCGCCCGAGACGCCGAGCGTCACCTTTGAGAACCCGCTCTTGCGACAGTACTCGCGAACGCCGAGCACCAGTGCGTCCCACAGCAGCCCCAGCGGGTCTGCCTCCTCGAACGGATCGGCCTCCACCGGTCGAGGCTCGCGTCCCGGCTCGAACTCCGTTACGACCAGACCGGTCTCGAACGGCACGCCACTCGCGGTGAGCATCGCGCCGAACGGTCCGGGCTCGTAGAGCGCGCAGTGCCCATCGAAGATCAGATCATCGTTCGCGCCGCACTGGTTGACCGACGCGATCGCGATGCCCAGCCGCTCGCACTGCTGCGCGATGATCCGCCCCTGCATGACGCTCTTGCCGCGCACGAACGGGCTCGCCGACGGCACGGCCACCAGCTGCGCACCGGCCGCTTTCAGTTCCGCGATCGGGTCGGGCGCGCCGGCGTACCGATCATCCGTGTGCGCATCCACGCCGCGCCACAGGTCCTCGCACACCGCCAGCCCGACCCGCAGGCCGCCGACCTCGATGACCGCCGGGCGATCACCGGGGCGGAAGTACCGAAGCTCGTCGAACACGTCGTAATTCGGAAGCAGGCGCTTGTCGTACCGCTCGACGATCCCGCCGCCGCGAGGCCCGCCCTGCGCAACCACCACAGAGTTCGTCAGCAGCGTCCCCGAACCCTCGCGCCACGGCGTACCGATCAGCACCGTCAGCCCATCCGGGACGCCCGAGGCGATCCGCTCCACCTCTCGCATCACGTCTTCGATGAAGCCGCCCTGCAGGAGCAGATCCCGGGGCGGGTACCCGGTCATGACCAGTTCCGGCAGAACCAGCAGTTGCGCCCCCGACGACACCGCATCGCGCACCGCTCCCTCGATCAGCGCGCGGTTGCCCGCGAGATCACCAACGGTCGGATTGAGCGGGGCGAGGGCGAGTTTCAAGGGCAGGATGATACGCGCCGCACCCCGCGCACGAAAACGCCGCCGGAACCTGGCCGGCGGCGCTCAAATCATGCATCGATCCGGGCGTGTCGCTCAGCGACGACGCCGACGAGACGCGCCGATGCCCGCGAGACCGAGCACCGCGATCGCGCCCGGAGTCGGGACGAGGCCGGGCGAACCGACCGCCGGGACATCCACGCCGCCGCTGGCGTTCACCGTCGACTCGAACGCGCCGAACACGCCCACCTGGGCGTACTCGCCGAACAGACCGGTGTTCGGGTTATAGATGAAGCTCTCGGGTTGGGTATCCGTGGTGTACACCTGGGCGGTGATGAGGTTGGCGTCCTCGGTGTTGCCGTCGAACAGGAACACCGCATCGCCGCCGCCGCCGAGACCCGGGCCGCCGAAGTCGTCGTCAACCCAGCCGATCTGCACGCCGGTCAGATTCGATGCGCCCCAAACGCTCTGGAAGACCGAAGCGGCGTTCGCGGGAGTATCGAAGTCTTCCCAAGCGGTCAGCACGATCACGGACTCACCGGGCGCCACGAACGAGATGTTCGCGATCGGAGTGTTGGTCGTCGGGTCCGCCGAGTCATCGTCCACGAACACGTTGGCCAGCGAAAACGGCGTGTCGCCGAAGTTCGTGATCTCGAACCAGTCCGAAGTCGCCTCAGCACCCGGCAGTCCGCCGGCCCAGATCTCGGTAATCACGATGTTCGAGGAGGGGATCCCGGCGCTCGCGACGCCGGCCAGGCCCAGGAGGGCCGCTGCACAGATGCTCTTCATCTCTTCTCTCTCCAATCAAAGGTCTATCGAAACAAACGCCCTGACGCTTCTGTATGACAGGTCCGAGCGCACGGGTGCCACCAGCACCAATGCAGAAAACCTAGATCCGAAGGGGATACCGTCGTGCTAAGGGCGAGTGAAGACTTCGCGAGAAGGGCGTGAAGCCCCCGTTCCGTGCGATCTACGCCGAACCCGGCCCCGCTTCGACGGGCTTTCGCACACTGCTGTCGACGATGTGCCGACCCGATCGCCACAGGTGGAAGAGCACGCTATCGGCCCACTGGATCGCGTCGATCCGGCGCATCGCCGTGCTCGGGGCGAGATCACCGGTCGAAGTCCTCTCGAAAATCGCCTTCCGCTCGACCGATCGCTCCTGCGCGGCCTCGCGACTCAGCGTCTCCAGATGACCGGGGTCGTCAATCGACTCGAGGGCCGTCTGCAGCCGCTTCGTGATCGCGCGGGTCCCCTCATCCGCCTTCAGCAGCGCCGACGAAGGGGCCTCCTCGCTCGCGTCGATCAGGCTCACCAGATGGTCCACCGCGTGCAGAAGGTTGTTCTGGCTCGACCAGTCGGCCTTGACGGTCGGCTGGGTCGAAATGAGCCCGATGAGATCGGCCGCCCGATCCATCGCGATCCGCGCCTCGGTGATCAGACCCGGAGCGATCCGCCGATCAGAGTCCACTCGCTCCCCGATCGCCTCGGCCAGCGCCGACCTCGTTCGGATCAGCGCCGTGCGGACCGTGTCGAGCGCGACCGCCGGCACCGACGCGACCGACGGATCCAGATTCTCAGACAGGGACAGCTCCCGAACCGGAACGATTCGTTCGACCAGGCGCGAGAACGGGCCCAACAGGGGGAGCAGAACCACCACACCCAGCACATTGAAGATCGTGTGGAACGCCGCCAACGCGATCGTGTCCGCGCCGCCCTCGATGCCCTGCGTCGCCCAGTCCGTCACATCAACGATGAACGGCAACAGCGGGAGCGCCAGCAGCCCGGTCACGACGTTGAATCCGATGTGCGCCACCGCGGTCCGGCGCCCGGACGGGCTCGCGCCAATCGAGGCGATCACCGCCGTCACGCAGGTGCCGATGTTCTGCCCGATCACCATCGCCGCCGCCTGATCGAGCGTGATGTTGCCCGCGTACAGCGCCGCGAGCGTGGTCGCGATCGCCGCGCTCGACGACTGCAGCACCACCGTCATGGCGATCCCGATCCCGATCAGCGCGAACGAGCCGAGCAGCGTCGGAGCCGGAAAGCTCTCGGGCGACACGCTCGAACCCAGCCCGGCCATCCCCGCCTGCAGCACATCCAGCCCGACGAACAGCAGCCCGAACCCGGCGATCGCCGTGCCCAGCGCCGCGACCCGATCACGACCGAGCAACCGGAGCACCACCCCGAGAAAGATCAGCGGCTGCGCAACGACGCCGATCGAGAACTTGAAGCCGAGCAGCGACACGATCCAACCCGTGCTCGTCGTCCCAAGGTTCGCGCCGAAGATCACGCCGATCGCCTGCGGAAAGCTCAAAAGCCCCGCGCTGACGAACCCGATCGTCGTCATCGTCGTCGCGGATGACGACTGCACCAGACACGTCAGCGCCGCGCCCCAGCCAACACCCGAAACCGGGCCACGCACCAGCCGAGCCAGAATCGCGCGCAACGCCCCACCCGCGAGCGACTTCAGCCCGTCGGTCATGAGCATCATGCCGAGCAAAAAAAGCCCGATTCCGCCGAGGATCTGCCAGAGCATCGCGCCATGATATCGATGCTGAGGCCCGATCCCCCGCTCCGCCAAGCCACGCCACTGAGCGGATACACTGGGCGGCCCGTACCAATCCTCGAACCGCCCCCCGCCCTACCTCCTCCGGAAGCCCAGCATGACCACCGCCACCGACGCCCGGACCACCCCCCTCCACTCCTTCCACGCTGAGCACGGCGGGAAATTCGTCGAGTTCGCCGGATGGTCCATGCCCATGACCTACGCCTGGCCCACCGGCGGCGGCGGGGTCCACGACGAGCACAAGCAGACCCGAACCTCCGGCGGCTTCTTCGACGTCTCGCACATGGGCCGAATCTATATCTCCGGCGTCGGCGCCCGGCGCCTCTGCGAGAAGCTTGTCACCCGACGCGTCAGCGACATGACCAAGGGCCAGTGCCGCTACGCGCTCATGTGCAACGAACGGGGCGGCATCATGGACGACGTGCTCGTCTACCGCCTCGACGATGACGAGTTCATGATCGTCTGCAACGCCGCCAACCGACCCAAGGTCGTCGCGCACATCCAGCAGGTCGCCGCCGACAACCAGTTCAAGGCCAAGATCGACGACCGCACCGAGAGCACCGCCATGGTCGCCATCCAGGGCCCGCGCGTCATGGAGATCGTCTCCAGAGTCTCGCGCGAAGTCCCGACCCTCAAGCGGTACCGCTTCGTCGAGAAGAACCTGATGATCATGAAGTTGCTCGTCAGCCGCACCGGCTACACCGGCGAGGACGGCGTCGAGGTGATCCTGCCCGCCAAGGCCGTCGGCATGGCCATGAAGATGCTCCTCAAGGACGCTGGCTCCGCCGACGCCATCGTCAAGCCCGCCGGGCTCGGCGCACGCGACACCCTCCGCATGGAAGCCGGCATGCCGCTCTACGGCCACGAACTCGGCGAAGAAACCAACGCCCTCGCTACCGGCCTCGGATTCGCCATGAACCTCGACAAGCACGAGGACGAGCGCGGCGAGAAGTTCATCGGGCAGGACGCCCTGCTCGAAACCCAGGCCTCCGGCGGCCCACGCCAGACCCTCGTCGGCCTCTTCATCGATGGCAAACGCACCGCCCGCCAGCACATGAAACTGCTCAAGGACGGCACCGAAGTCGGCGAGATCACCTCCGGCTGCACCAGCCCCACCCTCGGGCGCCCGATCGCCATGGCCTACGTGAACAAAGAG
>CAXAVQ010000003.1:0-24920 GCA_963971985.1 uncultured bacterium | reverse complement strand
GCAGGAATCCGAATCCATACGAACCGCGGAACCCGCCGCGCACCACCGCCAAGGGCGTCGCCCAGAAGTTGGTGCCGAAGTTCAGCATGTCGTCCGGCTTGAGCAGGATGTCCGGCGCGGTGCCGTTGGCGATGGCCCGGGCGTCCAGACGGATCGTCGCCTGACGGTTATCACCGACCATGCGCGTCAGGTCCACGCGCTCGGGGATGCCGATCGACGAATAGTTTCCGGCCGCGATCACCGCCCGGAGCAGCGTCAGCTGCGTCCGACCGTTCAGGTCGTACACGCCGTCCCGGTTGATGCCGGGACCGCCGATGTAGACGTTGCCGACGTCCGGGCTGCGCACCGAGATGATGTCGCCGGGGCGGATCACGATGTTGTATCGGGCATCGCCGTCGATCAGCGGACGGACCGGGACGCGGATCACCCGCTGGCTGACGAGGTATTCCGATTCGCCGAGCGGGTCATCCCCTTCGGGCAGGCCGTCCTCGCCCGATCGCTGCACCGGCGCGCGCCGGACCCAACGACCGTTCTCGAATACCCACTTGCCCATAGGACGGGTTTCCGGGGCGCTCGACTCCACGCCGTCCGTATCCGGACGATTCTCGTTCTCCGCGCTCGATCCGACCGGGGTCGGTCGGAACGTCGTGCTCCCGTCGAGATCGATGGCCGGTTCCGCGCCGCGATCCCCGCCGTCGCCGGGCTGGCCATCCTGCGAGAGCGCCGCCGGGCTGACCAGATCAGACGCGGCGATCGCGTCGGCCTCGTCCTCCTCCGGCGTACCGGCGAGCAATTCGTCGACCAGACTCCGCTGCTCGCGCTGCAGACGGGTGTCGGGCATGCGCCGGACGTTCGGGTCGGTCCCGAGCATCGCCGGGTCCACGCCCTCCTCGCCGGTGATCTCGTCGATCAGGTCGAGGATTGACTCCGGGTCGGTATTCTGCGGCTGGTTGGGAGTCGCCGGCTGGACCGGCGCGTCCATCGCGTCGTCGCCGGTCCGGACCTGGCGAATCACGTAGATATTGCGGATCACCGGGCTCACGCCGCCGGCGTCGATCACCGCGTCGAGCAGGCGGAAGTCCGGCTTGGGGATCGAAGCGATACCGGGCCGGTTGACGGCCCCGAAAATGCGATAGGTCGCGTCGAGCCGACCCTGCACCGACACCGACACTTCGGGATTGTCGACGATGATGCCGGCGTCCGAGACTTCCTGCGCGATCCTCGCTTCGATCTGGCGAGCCGTCATCCCCTCAACTCGAATCGGGTCGTCGAGGAGCTGGATGTTGATCTCCCCGACCTGATCGATCACGAGTTCAAACTGCGATCCGGCACCCTGCTGCAGGAAGTCCAGGATCGTCACGATCAGCACATCGCCGGGCCCGACGCGGTACTGCGTCGCCGAGACCTGCAGGTCTTCCGGGCGGACGTCGGTCACATCGACCGTCTCCAGCATGCCCGCCTCGATGATGTCGATCCGGTCGAGCACGGGCACCACGGTCGGGGTGTGCTCCCAGCGTCCGACGACCGAGGGGTCCCACAGCCATCCGTCGGTTTCCTGCAGGCAGCCGCCCGCCATCGAACCCAGCGTCAGCGCCGTCAGCGCGAAACCCGCGCGGACGGATCGTGAGCGGAAGACCGAACGGGTCTGATCTCGGTTCGGTGTGTCGTGTCCGGCTTCGCTGCTCACGAACCTCTCCTTCGCTTGGTCCATCCCTGTCCGACGCGCTCGCCGAACATCCTCACCCGCTCACACGCCACAGCGTGCCTCAAGATCCGACGACCCTCAACCGGGGGCGTGTGCATTCTAATGAAACACGCACTCCGTGCTTTTGGCGATGCTCGCCGGGCGACGATCCGCCCCACGCTCGCATATCGGTCCTGTCCGGGCGGGGCGTTGACCGACTTCCGCGTGAAACACCGATTTCTCCCCACGCGCGTCCCGCCTTTATCGGAGTCGATCGAGACGGACCCGGTTTCGGCAGTTCTTGCGCTCACGGGCGTCCTACGCGGGCACCTCCGAGCGGGTTCATTGCCCACACGAAGAACATGCCCCCGCATCGAGGAAGTCGGCACGCAGGGCTATACTTGAGGTCCAATGGCACCCCTCCAGACCACCGATCCCGCTTCCGACCAGGCCCCTATGGACCCCGCCCTCCAGCGGACCCTCGCGCGCCACCCCCGCCCCCTCGGCGGCGACCCCATGAAGCGGGACAACAAGTCCCTGCTCTCCCTCTCCGGGATGATCCTCAACAACCGCTCCGATGGCGGTCAGGATGTCAAGCAGCAACTCGCCCTCAAGCGCAAGCCCAAGTGGCTCCGCGCCAAGATGCCCGGCGGCCCGGAGTACCACGAACTCCGCAAAAACCTCAAGGAGCACCGCCTCCACACCGTCTGCGAGGAAGCCGGCTGCCCGAACATGGGCGAGTGCTGGGCCCGGGGCGTCGCCACCATCATGATCCTCGGCGACACCTGCACCCGCGCCTGCGGCTTCTGCAACATCAAAACCGGCAAGCCCAACCCCATCGACCCCGATGAGCCCCGGCGCGTCGCCGCCTCGCTGGCCCTGATGAAGCTCAACCACGTCGTCATCACCAGCGTCGATCGCGACGACCAGCCCGACGGCGGCGCGCAGATCTGGGCAGACACCATCCTCGAATCCCGGCGCGCCTGCCCGGACATGTCCATCGAGGTGCTCATCCCCGACTTCAAGGGCGACTGGGAGGCCCTGCAACTCGTCATCGATGCCGCCCCCGAGATCCTCAACCACAACCTCGAAACCGTCCCCCGCTGCTACCCGGCGGTCCGCCCGCAGGCCAAGTACGAGCAGTCCGTCGAACTGCTCAAGCGATGCAAGGACGCCGGGCTGGTCACCAAGACCGGCATCATGGTCGGCATCGGCGAGAAGGACGACGAGGTCGTCACGCTCATGCGCGATGTCCAGAAGCGCGCCCAGATCGACATCCTCACCATCGGCCAGTACCTCCAGCCCACCCGCAACCACCTCCCGATCGACCGCTGGGTCACCCCCGAGCAGTTCGAGTGGTACCGCGAGGTCGGGATGGACCTGGGCTGGAAGGTCGTCGAGAGCGGCCCGATGGTCCGCTCCAGCTACCACGCCGACATCCAGGTCGAACAGCTCATCGGCAAGGACCGCGAGAGCTACGAAACCTTCCGACGCCTGATCGGCAAGTCGAGCGCCAGCGCTCCCGCCGGCCCCGGCAAGGCCCCGGATATCGAACCTGGGCTCGGCAACGCCGGATTTACTGGTGGCTGCGGGGGGATGTGAAGGCCGCACACCACGATCTCAATCTTTCCTGATTAGAGCCCAATCGCGCAAGCGATGGGTGGCAAGCAACCAGCGGGGACATGACTCGGTGGATACGGAATCTTTCCCAGTAGTCGACGCGAGCCACCGCTTGGTTAGCGTCGATCTACAGTCATTCTCAATTGACCGATCACTTCATGGCCAGCATGGAAAAGCGGTGAGAGACTTTGGCGGTCCTCGCCAAGATCTTGCTCCCTTGCGCTAAACGTATAGATTCCATCTGTTGTCAGGATGTAAAACGTGGTGCCACCCTTGTCAGGCAGAGGGAAGGTATCAGACTTCGAGCAGTACTGGATGAGTCCATCCGCCTCAGTAGCCATGGCAGTTGCTGCTCTCCCTACGCTCTCATGGTCGCCCCCGCCGATGATGCCGCCGCCGTTTTCAAAGTAGAGACTGGCGCTTCCGTCGAGCAACGCGATCAGAGAAACAGTCGCTTCGGGATATCCCGTTTCCATCAGGACACCCCAGACACCGGCTCCTTCTGTGGACGGAATGCCCGCGCTTCTTGCATCGAGTTGCAGAACTTGGTTGCGAAGATCGTGGTACGGGTTCTCCGCATTTTCGCTCCGCGATTGAGGAGATTTTCGCCGGTAACCGATCACGATTACCCCCACAACGACGATAAGAACAATTGCTGCGATTCCATACTTCATGCGCTAGATACTAACGCCGGATTGCTCGATTCGCGTGACGATGTTGTCCTCATCCGCCTTGGCGGATTTGGGCAAGTAGATCTCGTTTATCCTCCGAAGTCAGGCCCCGCTGCGGGTATCCTGCCCCCATGGCCCGCCCCACCCATTCTCGCCCGCCGAAAGTCCTCGGCCGCGAACACGACTCCACGGAGATGCTCCAGACGCGTCCCCGCGCGATCCCGCGATACGGAGCCACGCCGTGAGACCGTGGATCCTTACCCTCGGCTTCCTCCTCGCGCTGCTCGGGAGCGGCTGCGCGTCGACCGTCGAATTCGTGAGCCCCGCACCTCAAGACCCACTCCACGCCTGGCTCGGCACATGGTCCGGCACCGCCACCAACCACCGCCCCGACGGCTCGTCTTTCGACTTTCCAATGACCCTCGCCATCGCACCGATCGACGGCGCACCCGACCGCTACATCTGGACCATCACCTACGGCGAAGGCGAGCGCCAGCAGATCCGCCCCTACGAACTCGTGGTGATCGACGGCGCGTCGGGCCGGTACGCCATCGACGAGAAGAACTCCGTCGTGCTCGACACCGTCATGCTCGACGGCGCGCTCTACAGCCAGTTCGAGGTGGAGGGCGTGCGCCTCACCACTGTCAACCGCCTCGGCCCCGGAACCGACCGGATGACCTGCGAGATCCTGACCACTTCCGTCGACCCGGCATCGATCACGGGCAATACCGAGGGCGTGCCGCCGGTCGGGCTGTTCCCGCCCCGCTCGCTCCAAGGCGCCGTCCTCACCCGCTCTGCGCCTGCGGACTAGAACCCCTCCGGCCTCACCGCCGCCACAGCCATCGCCCGCTCGACCGCCAGCCCCGCCGACGCGAGCCGCCCCTCGTCGAACAGGTGGCCGACCAGCGTGATGCCGTGGGGGCGATCGTTGCCGCGGAACCCCGTGCGCAGCACGAGCGCCGGGTGCCCCGTGTAATTCGTGATCAGCAGGATCGACCCGGCGAAACTCGGCGTGATCAAGACATCGATGTCGTCCATCGCGCTGCGCATCATCGCGCAGACTTGAGACCGGAAGCGCTCGGCCTGGATCAGCTCGTTCGCCGGCACGAACCAGCTCGACCGGAACGTATTCGGCCACGCCTGCGGCGACTGCCACTGCATCGTGTCGTCACTGTTCGAGAAGGTGATCTCCTCGAACGCCGACGCGGCTTCGCACTCGAGGATCGTCATCAGCACGCCGTAGGGCATCTCCGGCAGGTCGATCGGCACCATCGTCACGCCCGTCGCCTTCATCGCCTCCAGCGCTTCGCGGTCCAGATCGAGCGCACCACGCCCCTCGAACCAGCCCGGCACATAGCCAACGCGGAGTTTCGACACATCCGCTCCGGCATCAAACGCCAGCGGCCGGTCCACGCTGCTCATATCCCCCGCGTCCGCGCCGCGGATCGCGTCGAGCACCAGCACCGTGTCTTCCACGCTCCGGCAGATCGGCCCGATCTTGTCCAGCGACCAGCACAGCGCCATCGCGTCGGTCCGTGGGACACGCCCGAAGGTCGGGCGCAGCCCCGTCGCCCCGCAACGCATGCACGGCGACACGATCGAGCCCAGCGTCTCGGTCCCGATCGCGAAGCCGACCAGCCCCGCCACCGTCGCCGAGGCCGACCCCGCGCTCGAACCGCTCGAACCCTGCTGCAGGTTGAACGGGTTCTTGGTCGTGCCGCCGAACCAGATGTCGCCGTACGCGAGCGCGCCGAGCGCCAACTTGGCCACGAGCACCGCGCCCGCTTCTTCCAGCTTGCGCACGACCGCCGCGTCCTTTTCTGCGACGCGATCCTTGTACGGCATCGCGCCGTACGTCGTCTTGATGCCCGCGGTATCGAGCAGGTCCTTCGCGCCCCACGGGATGCCGTGCAGCGGCCCGCGATAGCCCCCCGACGCGATCTCCGAATCCGCCCGCCTCGCCTGCTTCAGCGCAAGCTTTTCCGTCAGCGTGACCACGCACTCCAGCTGCGGGCCGTACTTCTTCAGCCGATCCAGGTAGATCCGCGTCAGCCGCTCGCTCGTGATCGCCCGCGACTCAATCCAGCGCGACAGTTGCGTCACCGGCGCGAACGCAATGTCCGCCTCACTCGCCGGCAGCGGCGCACCGCCCGCTTCGCTGCGCACCATCCGGTCGGCCTCCGGCGTCCGCGGCTCACCCCACGCGAACGCCCGGAACGGCGACGCCTGCCCCACCCCGTTCGGCAGGGCCACCTGCTCCCGGCGCTGCCGGTACCGCTGGCGACGCGCCATCACCAGCATCAGCGCCTGCTCGCGCTCGGGCTCGGTGAGATCGAGATCGATCAGTTTCGCGGCGTGACGCAGCGACTCCGCCGTCGGCTCGCTGTCGTCGCCGGCGTTCTCGGGCTCTTCATCGGCATCCTGCCCGAGGGCCGGTCGCGCCGCGCCGATCAGCCCCGCCGCCGCGGCGGTCGCGAGAAAACTCCGCCGATTCAGTCGCCGGGGATGGTTGTCGCTTTGCATGCTTCGCCTCTCTCCCGCCCCACCGATTCGTCACACTGGACGAACCAGCATACCGCTACGATGCTCTCGTGGATCTCGACATCGTCCAATCCCTGGTCAAGGCGATCGAACTCAAGGACCGATCGACCGCCGCCCACACCTGGCGGGTCGTGCTCTACACCCGCGCGCTCGCCGAGCAGGCCGGTGTCGAGAAGGCGCTCGTCGAGCGCCTGTGCATCGGCGCCGCGCTGCACGACGTCGGTAAGATCGACATTCCCGACGCCATCCTCACCAAGGCCGATCGCCTCACCGACGCCGAGTTCGACATCATCAAGACCCACACCACCCTCGGCCACGAGCGCCTCGTGCGCATGGGCGAGACCGATGAGCACCTGCTCGAGCTCGTCCGCTCGCATCACGAGCGATGGGACGGGCTGGGCTACCCCGACGGTCTGGCCGGCGAATCCATCGCGCTCGGCCCCCGCTTCTTCGCGGTCATCGACAGCTTCGATGCGATGACCAGCATCCGCCCGTATCGCAACCAGATCGGCGAAGACGCCGCCGAAGTCGCCCTTCTTGAGCTCGAAGCGGGCAAGGGCACGCGCTACTGGCCCGAAGCGGTCGATGCCTTCACCGACCTCTACCGCTCCGAGCAGATCACCTGGATACTGCACTACTTCAACGACGACGTGCCGGTCCCCGATTTCGGCGCACCGTCCTGACCGTTCACAGCCCGGCGAGTTTGCGCAGCGCCGTATCCAGTTTCTTCGGCACCGGCATCACGCTCAGCCGGCTCTGCTTGACCAGCGCGAAGTCAGCGAAACGGTCGTCCGCCTTGATGTCTTTGAGCGTGATCCTCTTCGTCGCTTCCTTGACCGGCTTGATATCGAACACCGGGAACTTCACATCGCCCTTGGCCGTCAGGTCCGGGCGCTTCGGGTCCGGGTACGGGTCGTTGGCAGCCACTGCGAGCCCGGCGATGCGTTTCTCGTTGCCCGTGTGGTAGATCAGGATTTCGTCGCCCTTGCGGATGTCGCGGATGTGGATGCAGGCCTGCGGGTTCGCGACCCCGTCCCAGACGGTCTTCTTGTCGCGCGTGAGGTCGGCGTATGAGTAATCGTCGGGTTCGCTCTTGCAGAGGTAGGTGGTCATGGCGAGATCGTAGCCGGACACCGCCATCAGTTCCGACCGGCCCAAAAACAACAACGCCGCGAACAGGTCGCGGCGTCGTCGCTGTGTATCAGTCAGTCGAGCAACGGATCAGTTGCTGGCGACTTCCTTGGAAGCTTCGCACTTGTCGGCGCAGCTGCCGGAGCAGTCGCTCTTCTCGACGTTCGAAGCCTCGATGACCTCGGCTTCGCACTTGCCGCAGCACTCGGTCTTCTCGGTGCAGTCGCCGCAGCTCTCGCCGCAGTCGGCCTTGGCGGCGTTGCTGGCCTCAACGACCTTCGCGCCCGCCTTCTCGGAGCAGCAGGAAGCAGCCGCTTCGACGTTCGCGGCTTCGACGACCTTCGCGTCAGCCGAGCAGCAGGAATCACCCTTCGAGCATTCGCTGGCTTCCACGTTCGAGGCGGGGATGGTCGCGACGCCTTCATCGCAGCACGACTTCTCGGAGCCATCGGCGGCAACGCCGGAGCAGGTCGAGAGACCCGAAGCGTTCTCGGCAGCCGAGCGGCAGCAGCCGTTCTCGGTCATGTCGAAGCTCTTCATGCTCACGGCCTGGAAGAACATCGCGGGCATCACGACCGGGCTCGAGCTGGCCACGATGCGGACGGGCATGTTCTTGGAACCGCAGGGCAGGGTCGCCACGTTGCTGGTCGACTTGACCGAACTGCAGGACGAGGCGGCCGAAGCAACCGGCATGGTCGCCGCGGTGGTCTTCGAGGCACAGCACGACTCGGTCGCCACACTCTTCACGGCAACGGTCTTGGCGGCGCCGGCTTTGCAGCACGACTCGCCCTTGGCGCATTCAGTCTTTTCAACGTTCGAGGCCTGCACGACCTCGGCCTTGGTGGCCTTGTCGGAGCAGCACGAAGCTTTCGCAGCGGTGCTCGCCTCGACGACCTTGGCGGTCCCCTTGTCGGAGCAGCAGCCGGCCTTCTCGACGTTGGCGGCTTCAACCACCTTCGCGTCGCTCTTGCAGCACGATTCGCCCTTGGCGCACTCGGTCTTCTCGACGTTCGCGACTTCGACAACCTTGGCCTCGCCCTTCGACGAGCAGCATGAATCGCCCTTCACGACGTTCGCGGCTTCGACGACCTTCGCGTCGGCCTTCTTGTCAGCGCAGCACGAAGAAGCTTCGGAGCACTCCGAAACCTTCTCAACGTTCTTTGCTTCAACAACGGTGGCGTCGGTCTTCTTGCCGGCCAGAGCGCCGAGATCGCAGCAACTCTTGGTTTCCGACTTCGCTTCGGTGTTCGAAGCCTGAACGACCTTCACATCGGCCTTGTCGCCGCAGGAACCCGAGACGGCACAATCGCCGCCCGTGAACACGAAGCCCGCGGCCGCGACGGCACCAACGCCGCCCATGGTCATCAGGGCTGAGAGAAGAGTTGATCCTCGTTTCGCAATCATTGTCCGTCACTCCTGCCGTTCGAAGAAAAATGCGCTCTCGCGCGTCATCGTTTGTCGGGCCCGAAAGGGCCAAATCACACTCAAAGGTGCGACTACTCGTCGAACCTTATCTTACCACGACCCGCGATCGGGCCCGTGCCGAATCCCGACAAAGACACCTCACACGCCCCGCGAAGGGCGATCGTGGACAGCGGGTGAACCCGCTTCTCTGCTGAACTATGCCAGCGATCTGGTCAAAATCGACAAAAATCCGCGCCGTCTTGCGTGCGATCTGTTCCGATAATCGGGCGCATTGGGATCACCCGAACTGAATCCCCTGAGCAAGTGGGAGTTCGGTCGAGTAATTCACGGTGCAGGTCTGGCGACGCATATACGTCTTCCACGCGTCCGAGCCCGATTCCCTGCCTCCGCCTGTGTCTTTCTCGCCGCCGAAGGCCCCGCCGATCTCGGCCCCAGACGTCCCGATATTGACGTTGGCGATGCCGCAGTCCGAGCCCGCCGGGCACAGGAACCGCTCCGCGCTTCGCACCGAATCCGTAAAGATCGCCGAACTCAGGCCCTGATCCACGCCGTTCTGGGCCTCGATCGCCTCTTCCAGCGAATCGAATTCCTGGATGTAGAGAATCGGGGCGAAGGTCTCCTCGGTCACCACCGCCGGCGTCTTGCCTTTCGGCACGCGGATGATCGTCGGCTCGACGAAGTGCCCGGCCTCGGTCCAGCCGTTGCGAATGCCCATCTCGCCGCCGACCAGCACCTCGCATCCGGACTTTTGCGCTCGCTCGATCGCCTTCTTCATCGCGAGGACCGATTCCTCGTTGATCAGCGGGCCCATCAACACGCCGGCGCTCATCGGGTTGCCGATCTTCACCGTCTTATAGGCCTCGATCAGGCCGGGGACGATCTTGTCGGCGGCACCCCCGACGCACAGCAGCCGGCGCGTCGAGGTGCAGCGCTGGCCGGCGGTGCCGACCGAGCCGAACACGATCGCCCGCTTGGCCATGTCCATGTCCGCATCCTCGGTGAGGATGATCGCGTTGTTGCCGCCCAGTTCCAGCAGGCAGCGCCCGAGCCTGGCCGCGACCTTCTGGCCGACGGCGCGCCCCATACGGCACGAGCCGGTCGCACTGATCAGCGGCAGGCGCCGGTCCTCGGTCATCGGGATGCCGATCTCCTCATCGCTCCCGATCACCAGAGGGAGCAGGTCGGCGCCCTTCACGCCGCCCTCCGGCTCCCAGACATCCGTCGAGTTCTCGATGACCTCGACCGCCACCCTCGTCGCCGCAATGGCGATCAGAGGCGTCTGCGCGCTCGGCTTCCAGATGACCGGGTCGCCGCACACCAGCGCGACCATCGCGTTCCAGGCCCAGACCGCGATCGGGAAGTTGAACGCCGTGATGCACCCGATCGGGCCGAGCGGCTGCCACTGTTCGAACATGCGGTGTTCCGGGCGCTCGCTGGGCATGGTCAGTCCGTAGAGCTGACGCGACAGACCAACCGCGAAGTCGGCGATGTCAATGCACTCCTGCACCTCGCCATCGCCTTCGGGTTTGATCTTGCCCATCTCGGTCGTCACCAGGCTGCCGAGGTCGTCCTTGTGCTCCCGAAGAGCCAGGCCGATCCGCCGTACGATCTCGCCGCGCTTCGGAGCCGGTAGCACCCGCCACTGCTTGAACGCCTTCGTCGCCCGCTCCGCGGCGTCGTTGTAGTCCGCGTTGCTCTGCGGCATCACGCCCGCGAGCGGTTCACCCGTCGCCGGGTTGTAGGAAATGATGTGCTTGGATTCGTCGATCGACCCCGGCGCAAGCACGCGCGGGTCCTTCAGCACGCCGAGGCGCTCGAGAAGGTCGGTCGAGGAGTTCGCAGAGGGCTTCGTCGGTGTCGGTGCGCTGGTCATGCCGGGCATGGTACGGGATTCAGCCGGTGCTTTCGCCCAGCCGTTTCAGTCGCTCAAGACGCTCGGGCTCGCGCTCGACCAGCCACGCGTCGCACGACAGTTCCCGATACGCGACCCGGAAATGCTCGGACGCTTCCGGCCCGCTTCCGAGCTGGAGCAGACACTCGCCGAGCTCCTCGTGGGCGTATCCCGATGGCTCCCCGATCTCCGCGTACTCCCGCTCAAGATCACGCAGGGCCTTGAGCGCCTCGTCCGCTCGCCCGAGCTCCCGCTGCGCCCGCGCGACGCACCAGCGGGCGATCCGGATCGGTTCGGGTGCTCCGGCCTCGATCCGAGCATCCAGCGCCGCCTCGAAGCAGCGGAGCGCCTCCGTCGCGTCCCCCGCTTCGAACCGAGCCCATCCGAGATTGTTCAGCAGCGACCCACGCCAACGCCGCGCCTTCGGGTCGATCGACGCCTCGGCCATCTCGATCGCCCGTCGTGTCCATGGCTCACCCGCATCATCCGGCTCGGCGATGCCGAGCATGTGCGCCGCATCGACCGCGAGCGCATCCAGACCCGACGCCGACGCCAGGTCCATCGCTTCGGTGAAGCACGGGATCGAGGCTTCGGAGCGACCCGACGAGTTGTGGACCCGCCCGCGTTCCAGCGCGAGGCGACCCCGCGCCTCGTCGCGCGACCCGCCGACGCCCCGCTCGACCTCATCCAGCTCGGCGTGCGCCTCGTCGAACCTGCGCTGCAGCCCGAGGGCCCGGGCGATCTGCGTTCGGATGATCAGCGCCTCCGATGCAGACTCGGCCCTGTCCACCGCCTCGCGGAACCTCCCCTCGCTCGTCGCGGGGTCGGAGAAGTCCCAGAGCGCATCCAGATCGACCATGGCGTCCTCAGTTCGGTCGTTTGGGCAGATCGAATCGCAGCAGAATCTCGCTGTTGAGGGGCGGGTACTCGATCTCCAGCCGGATGCCGCGCATGTCCTCGAAGGCCACCTCCATCCGCTCGCACACCTTGCGCGCGAGCATGCCGTGACCGGGCACGTGCGGCGTGGACATCACCAGCGGCGCGCCGCCAAGGTCGGTCACCGACGGCCGGAACGGGAGCACGCTCGGGTGCTCCTCATCGCGGAAGCCAGCGCCCTTGCGATCCACCAGGTCGAAAATGACCGAGCGCGCCTTCCCGATGAAGTCCAGTTGGTGATGGAACAGCAGGTCGAACACCAGGCGCTCCGACGGCACGGTCAGGGAAACCCCGAGCTCGCCCGTGTCGTCTCCGTCGTCCGACCAGCGGTTGCCCAGCGCCGGGAGCATGTCGGCCCGTGCGATATCGAACATGCTCTGGTTCCCGACCTCACCGGGCTGGAGCACGATCTCCATGCCGCCATCGTTCGGGACGAGTTCAGCCCCCTTGCCCGCGTGCCCGCGCTCGCCGTAGTGCTCCAGGATCGAGTTGCTCGGATCACCGTCGATGGGGTCGAAAATCGGCTTCCAGCCGACCGGTTCGCCCTCGGCGTTGTTCCAGCTGCGGACCGTCAGGAGCATGCAGCGCACCTTCGGGCGAAGCCGGCGCACACCGACGTAGCCGCTGACCGCCGCGACATCCAGCCGATCCGGGTTGTCCGCGTTGGGGGTGACGAACGCCGTGAGCGTGCGCGTCTGCACCTGCACGCCCCGGATGCCGCTCGCTCCACGGAACGCGAGGCGCCGGCTCGTCTCGAGCGCCCGATCGGGCGTCGATGACATGCCGTCGAGCATCAGATCAAGGGTGGTACGGTCGTCGACGTGACGTCGGATGACGATCTCGTAGCGTCGCAGCGCCCGTCGCACGCGCTCGGCCTGCTCTTCGCTCGCCCCGCCCCCCACCGCCGCTCTGAGCACCTTCTCCATCGCGAGAGCGCCGGGGATATGGGGCATGGCCGGCAGGCAGTCCGGCTCCGCGAGCATCCGGGACAGGTGCCAGGTCAATGTCTTGTTGAGCCGGAACCGCCGGGCCATCTCCTGGGGCACGCCGGGGTCCATCCCGATCGCGTCATAGACCGCGCCGAGTGCTTCCCGCAGTTCAGAGACCACCGCCGCACAATCAGACTGAAACGACAGTTCCACGGCATTCGTCATGCTTAAGGAATACCTTAAATCACCGGACAGCGACATTCCGAAATCGCTAAATGCTCCAGTCGCTCTCTGGTCTCAATTCGTCGCCGACACGCCGAATCGCTCGAAATCCCCCTTGATCAGGCGTTTTTACGTGGCAGACCCGGGCGTTTTCTCGCCTGGCTCACACAATCGGTACATCCTCACCCAAAAAAGTCACCGGGCGGAGACATTTTTCCCGAAGTTCCGAACGGAACGGCTTCCAAGCGCCGATCATCGTTGCTAGATTCCCGTGGGAATGCGCGAGCCCTCCTCTCCCGGCTCCCACCCCTTGTGTGTAACCGGTTCCCACGACCAGCGCCGTCCATCGACGCGGGCTGTTCTTACGCCTCCTCCTTACCCCTGAAGGTGTCCTCCATGTCCAAGGTTTCCCTTGATCGCGTGAAATGGCACGAATGCGTCGTCGACCTGCTCAGCGTCTCAGACGTGATCGCGGACCGTGACGATGACGGTCGCGCGGTCTACTACCTGTTCGGGTGGTCGGGCAACATCCAGTTCATCGACGACCGGGGCCATCTGACCGAGATCGGCGCGAGCCTCGGGAGCGTGCGTATGGACGGGTTCTCACTTCTGACCAAGGCCCGGCTCGAGCCGGACCGCGTGGTCGTTGCCACGATCCAGTCACCGAACGGCGAAGATCGCCGGGTCCACGCCCTGACCCGATCCAGCGAGCGCGCCGCGCGGCACGGCCATTCGATCGACTGCATGGTCATCGACCGCCCCGACGCTGTCGGCGACCGGGCGGTCCGGCTGACCGTCGCCCAGGACTTCAACTGACCGTCCCTCCCGGCCATCGCGTCACTGCATGCGCTTGTGCGGGGTGTAGCGGTGCTCCTCGATCGGTCGCGGCTTGAGCACCAGCACGCTGCGCGCCGGGACCTCAAGATCCAGCAGACCCGAGAACGCACGGTGCTCGTCGCCGGTGAGCTGATCGATCAGCGGGTTGCTTCCCATTTGCTTGGAGTCGCGCACCGCGATGACCTCGCGCACCGGCTCGTCGCTCGCGTTGCAGATCACGATGACCGTCTCGGCGTACCGGTCGGTGCGGCGCATGAAGGCCAGGCAGGATTGCGTCTCGAGCGCGCGGTAGTCGCCGATGCGCAGCGCCCGGCTCGACCGGCGCATGTCGATCAGCGATCGCGTCCACTCCAGTTCGGCGAGAGCGTCCGGGTCTTCGGCTTCGATCAGGTCCCAGCGCATCGGTCCGCGCATCTCCGGGTCGTCGCCGCCGGTCATGCCGAGTTCCGAGCCGTAGTACACCACCGGGGCACCGGGGAGCGTGAACTGCAGCACCTGCGCGACGCGACGGCGGTCGGTGTCCGGGAGCATCGTGGCGAGCCGCTGGGTGTCGTGGTTGTCGAGCATCAGCCATGAACGAAGGATCGGCTCGACGCCGGCGTCCTCGACCATGGTCTCGATCATGTCACCGGCGTGGGCGCCGGGGATCTCGCCTCGCGCGAGCGTCAGCACGATGGCGCGCAGGTGGAAGTTCATCAGACCATCGACCGAGTGTGCCCAGTCTTCGGGATAGCTCCAGATCTCGCCGATGATCGCGCTGCCGGGCTTGAATTCGTGGGCCTCCTGCGTCAGTTGGCGCAGGTACTCGAAGCCGATGTCGTAGGCGACATCCAGTCGCCAGCCGTCCGCCCCGTCGGCGAGGAAGGACTTCATGACAGAGTCCTCATCCTCCCAGAGGTAGTCGCGGACTTCCTCGTTCTCGAGGTCCAATTCCGGCAGGTTCGCGACGTCGTACCAGGCCTTGTAGCCGTTCGGCTGACGCTCATCGAAGGTGTACCAATCGCGGTACTCGCTCGATTCGTCGGCCGATGCTTCGATGAATCGTGGGCTGCGTCGTCCGGTGTGGTTGAACACGCCGTCGAGCATGAGCTTCATGTCGCGGGCGTGGACATCGTCGATCAGGGCGCGCAGGTCGTCGCGATCGCCGAACTCGGGCGCGATGACGCGGTAATCGGTCGCGTCGTACTTGTGATTCGTCAACGCATCGGGGATCGGGTTCAGGTACACCACGTCCGCGCCCATCGCGTCGATGTGGTCGAGTCGGGAGCGAAGCGAGGCGAGGTCGCCGCCCCAGAAGTCGACCTCATGCGACCAGACCCGAGCCTCCTCGAGGTACCGGCCACGGGTCGGTCGCTCGTCCCACTCGCGCAGACGTCGGGGCGACTCGTACAGATCGCGCTTGGCCTCCAGATCGGCGGACGGCGCGAAGCGGTCCACCAGCACCTGGTACACGATCGGGCCGAACCGCCAGTCGGCATCGCGCCGGGCATAGTCCGCACCCCTCTTGAGGTCGTGTGCGTTCGCGTACGGCCCGGCTTCGGGTGCGACCAACGTCTGCTGCATGCCTCTGTCTCCCGCGCAGCCGGCCAAGCCGAGTGCGATACCACCCAGACCACCGATAAGTGCGTTTCGATTCATAGCCCAAGCCTACCCAAAGCTCAGTTGTCTGGAAGTTCTCTGCCGAACCAAAGCTCGTGATCTCCTGAGTCGTCGGCCTCACCCTCGCTGTTTACCTGCTGTTTACCCCGAACGGCATCGTGCTGCGTCGCCACGTGACGGGACCGTTTCGAATCGCTCTCGATGGAGCGCCCGATGCTGAGCGCGTCGAAACCGAGGCGACGCCGGATCTCGTCGGCGACCTTGTAGACGTTGGCCCGCTGGTCGACACGGTCCTCCTCGCCGAGGCGCAGTTGGCGCTGGCGCAGCGCCGACAGGCCCGCGAGCTTGACCCCGACAAGACGGACCCCCATGCGGCGCTGCGCCGTGGAGGCCCGCTTCGTGAGGATCTCCTCGAGGAGTCGCTCGACCACCGGCATGATGTCCGCGTCCTGATCGGTCGAGCAGACGCCATCTTCAGCACCGAGCGAGCGGTCACGCTGAATCTGCGAGAAGTCTGCGAAGCGGACACGCACGCTCACGCCCGACGCGAACAGGCACTCCTTGCGGAGCGAGTACGTCGCCTTCGCGCTCAGGCGACTGAGTGTCGCGAGCATCTCTCGACGACCGGCGGCGCTGGAGCAGGACTGGTCTTCGGAGAACGTGCGATCCCGCGAGATGCTCTTGCGCTGCTCGCGTTCGTCGGGCAGGTCGCCGCCGGTGCCGTGGGAATGGTCCCAGATGGATCGCCCGAGATCGCCGAGTCGCTCGATCGCATCTTCACGCGAGAGGTCGAGGATGTCCGCGGGCGCGCGAAAGCCCAGGCGCTCTAGGCGTTCGCGTGTCTTTGGGCCGACGCCCCGGAGGTCGCCGAGTTTGAGACTGCGTACGAACGCCGGGCAGTCCCCCGGCGCGACGGGCTTCAGCCCTCGCGGCTTATCGTAGTCGGATGCCAGTTTCGCGATGAAACGGTTCGGGCCAACGCCGATGGAGGCGGTCAGGCCGGTGCGCGATTCGATGGCGTCGCGCAGGTCCGTGGCGAGCAGCCGTGGCCAGTCGCGCGCAAAGACCCGCGGGTCAACATCCGGATGACGACTCCGTGTCCAGCGTTCGAGGCCGGAGAAATCGAGATAGCACTCGTCGATACCGACGGGTCGGATCCGCGGCGTGAAGTCTTCGCAGACCGCGAACACGGCGCGGGACAGGTCGCGGTAGCGCTCGCCCCGGCAGGAGCGATAGACACCGTCGGGACAGAGGCGATGGGCCTGGGTTGCCGGCATGGCGGTGCGCACGCCGTAGGTTCGGGCGACGTAGTTCGAGGTGCAGACGATGCCGCGACCGCTCTTGCTGAAATCGATGCGACCGTTGGGCAGTCGCGTCGGCGCCGGCGGGCCGACGATGACGGGCTTGCCCCGGATCGACGGGTCGTCGAGTTCCTCGACCTGTGCGAAGAAGCAGTCGAGGTCGAGGTGGGCGATGACGCGGTTGCCCCAGACCGGTTCGCCTACGTGCCGCGCGGTGCGCGCGCCGTCGCCGACGCGTGCTCCGCGATCGGTGGAGCGTGCGTCGGCGCTTTGGCGGCTCCGCGCATCCGCATCGGCCTGGGTCGGCTGCTGGGCGGGCGAAGCGTGGTCGGGTTGGGGGTCGGGGTCGGGCATGACGACGCACAGTATGCACGCGTTGATGCCGACTCGCGTCTCGGGCGTGCGCCGGGACGGATCACGCCGCTTCGGTGAACACCGATGACTGCGTGGGAACCGCGGACGACGCGGGGGCGACCGTGCCGCTCAGGGCGCAGGACGCGCGATCGAGCAGTTGGGCCGACGCGCGGTCGTGGCGCGCACCCGACTGGTCGAGCATCTGCACCAGGGCATCCGCGATGGAGCGGGCACGGGTCGATTGCAGTCCGGCGAGCTGCCAGAGCGCGATCGCGAGATCCAAGGGGTCGGCCGAGGCGACGCTCGCCTCGGATTCCCAGACGAACTCGTCGGCATCGTCCTCATCGAGGAGCGATTCGATCGACTGCCAGCGGGCGCCGGACGCCGGCGTGAGCTGCTCCGAGAGCCACGCCAGCGCCCGGTCCGCGCCGTGTTCACAACGGTCTGTGATCTGAGTGATCGCCCCGCCCGGGGCGCGACCGAACTGCTCGGATGCCTTGAGCAGCGCGGCGGAAGCCACGGCGGTCGCGCACAGCGAGCCGAACGAGCCGTCCTCGCGCTGGTGGGCGAGCAGGCGCTCGACCAGCGAAGCGGAGTCCGGCGACGGGGTGAAGGTCAGGTCGGTGAACCGGGACAGGCCCAGGGCAATCGAGACCGTGGCGAGGGTCTCCGTGGCCTCCAGGCGCAGCCGGGCCCCGAGCGGGAGCGGGCGCGAAGAGCCCAGGATCTCATCCAGCAGCAGGGCGGCGCTGGTCGGGTCGAGCGAGGCGTTGGAGGCGAGACGGGCGATGCGATGCAGACTGATCATCGTGATGGTTCCTTATTCACGGCTTGAAGAGGATGATCTGGACCTGTTCGGGTACACCACCTATCGTACATAGGGTTTTGTTTGGGTCAAGAACAAAATCCAAAAATGTTCGGGCGATGATCGGAATCCGTGAAATCGGGCCTCAGGAACGCCAAATCAGTTGGTGGAGCCCCGTTTCCGGTCGTCCCGCGATACGCTACGTACGCGACGCCCGACGACGGGCCATTCAACACCCAGTCCGAAAGCACCATCCATGAACAACCCTTACGAGAGCCCGCCCCGTGGCGATCAGGACCCGCAGTACGCCAATTACGGCGGCAAACCCGAGAGCAACACGCTTGGGCTGATCGGCTTCATCCTGTCGCTCACCTGCCTGCTCTCGCCGATCGGCCTGCTGCTGAGCTTCTTCGCGCTCTTCAAGCGCCCACGCGGCTTCGCGATCGCCGGCACGATCATCGGCCTGCTGCTCTCCGTTGTCGTGATCGGCGGCGCGTACGGCTTCTACTGGGCCGCCAACGCCGGACGCGGCGCGATGGCCATCGGCATGATCACCGTCCAGAGCGAGGTCTTGGACGAGCAGATCCGTCGCTACACTCAGGAAGCCGGCAATCCGCCGAGTTCACTCGATGATGTCGCCCTTCCCGGTGCCGCGAAGGTAGACCCGTGGGGCACCGATTACCGGTTTGTCCCCGCCTCATCGCCAAACGGCGTGTACTCGATCCGGTCTGCCGGTCCGGACGGCCAGTTCGACACATCCGACGATATCGCCAACATCATCAACATCGAGCGCAACCTCGATGACGCCACCGTAGAGCGTTGGATGGAAGATGCCGTCCAGAACAAGGATCAGTGGCCAGGGTTCATGGACATCGCAAACGTGGCGCGTGAGATCGAGGAATGGCGCCAGGACAACATGAGCAGGTCCGCCATTGCCGGATCCGGCTCCGACCCCGCGATCGACGGCGAGGGCGACGACGAGGGTGACGGAGAGGGCGGCAGCTAAGCCAGCCTGCCACTTCGGCAGAACCGTCCGGCTGAGTTGGAGGTCCCGACAGGCCGTATCGAACGATTGACCAAGAACCCCGCTTTTCTGATCAGGAGCGGGGTTTTTTCGTGCCCGCGGTTGGCATCGGGGTTGCATTACCTCTTCCGTCGAGGGTCGAGGACCGGCCCGCGACCGAATCCACACACTCAGGACGGGCCCCGCCCGGACTACCGTTTCACAGCGACTCGAGCACCGGCCCGCCGCGACGGCATCGCCGGGGAAGGAAAAACACCATGTCCAAGATCATCGGAATCGACCTCGGCACGACGAACTCCGTCGTCGCCGTCATGGAGGCGGGCAGCCCGAAAGTGCTGATCAACGCCCAGGGCAACCGCACGACCCCCTCGGTCGTCGGTTTCACCGACAAGGGCGACCGGCTCATCGGCCAGCCCGCCAAGCACCAGCAGGTGACCAACCCGAAGAACACCGTGTACTCGGTGAAGCGCTTCATGGGTCGGCGCGCCAGCGAGGTCAAGGAAGAAGAGAAGCGGGTCCCCTACGAGGTGATCGGCTCCGGCTCGGACCTCGTCAAGATCAAGATCCGCGACAAGGAGTACGCGCCGGCGCAGATCAGCGCGATGATCCTGCAGGAACTCAAGAAGGTCGCCGAGGACTACCTCGGCGAGAAGGTCACCAGCGCGGTCATCACCGTGCCGGCCTACTTCAACGACAGCCAGCGTCAGGCGACCAAGGAAGCCGGTGAGATCGCGGGCCTCAAGGTCGAGCGCATCATCAACGAGCCCACCGCGGCCGCGCTGGCCTACGGCCTCGACAAGAAGACCAACGAGAAGATCGCGGTCTTCGACCTCGGTGGCGGTACGTTCGACATCTCCATCCTCGACGTCGGCGACGGCGTGTTCGAGGTCATGTCGACCAACGGCGACACCGCGCTCGGCGGCGACGACTTCGACGAGGTGCTCATCAACCACATCGCAAAGCCGAGGGCATCGACATCCGCAACGACGCGATGGCCCTGCAGCGCCTCAAGGAAGCCGCCGAGAAGGCCAAGTGTGAACTGTCCTCCAGCCAGGAGACCTCGGTCAACCTGCCGTTCATCACCGCCGATTCCAGCGGCCCGAAGCACCTGCAGGTGACCATCACCCGCAGCAAGTTCGAGCAGCTCATCGAGCCGCTGCTCGAGCGGATCAAGGGACCGTGCCTCGCGGCGATCAAGGACGCGAAGATCGACACCAGCAAGATCAACGAGGTCGTGCTGGTCGGCGGCTCCACCCGCGTCCCCGCCGTGCAGCGCCTCTGCAAGGAGATCTTCGGCAAGGAGCCCGACAAGTCGTCGAACCCGGACGAAGTGGTCGCCGTCGGCGCCGCGATCCAGGGCGGCGTGCTCCAGGGCGACGTCAAGGACATCCTGCTGCTCGACGTGACCCCGCTCTCGCTGGGCGTGGAGACCTACGGCGGCGTGATGACCAAGCTCATCGAGCGCAACACGACCATCCCGACCAGCAAGAAGGAAACCTTCTCCACGGCGCAGGACAACCAGCCGTCGGTCGAGATCCGCGTGCTCCAGGGCGAGCGCGAGTTCGCCAACGACAACCGCGAACTCGGCAAGTTCCAATTGACCGACATCCCCCCCGCTCCTCGCGGCGTGCCGCAGATCGAGGTGGAGTTCGCGCTGGACGCCAACGGCATCCTGAACGTGACCGCGACCGACAAGGCCACGGGCAAGAGCCAGAACATCACGATCCAGGGATCCTCCGGTCTCGACAGCGCCGAGATCGAGCGCATGAAGCAGGAGGCCGAGGCCAACGCCGAGACCGACAAGCAGCGGCGCGAACTGGTCGACCTGAAGAACCGTGCGGACCAGGCGGTCTACCAGACCCGCAAGTCGCTCGACGAGCACGGTGACAAGGTCTCCAGCGAAGTCCGCGGCAAGATCGAGTCGGCCCTGTCGAACCTTGAGAGCAAGATCAAGGGCGACGACAAGTCCGCGATCGAAGCTGCCCTCAAGGAACTCGAGACGGCGTCGATGGAACTCGGCAAGGTCGTCTACGAGCAGGAAGCCGCCAAGCAGCAGTCCGGCGGCGCGAAAGCCGACGCCGAGGCCACCGAAGAGGGCGGCTCGGACTCCGACGACGTGGTCGATGCGGAGTACGAGGTCAAGGAAGACTGATCCGCTCGTGACCTGATCGAGACACTGTGAAACGAACGAACGCGTCGTGCCCTCGCACGACGCGTTCTTCATTTTTGCGATTGAGACACGCCGACTTCTCTGGGTCCTCGGCTTCCCCTGTTCAGCCTTCGGTGGGCTTCGTCGCCGCGATGTCGAGGCTGGTGACGAAGTCGCTCATGCGCGTCCCGGACGGGAGCGACGAGGCGATGCGCGCGTAGAGCGGGTCCTGGAAGCCGCCCATCGCGTCGATGTACTCGGGCTTCTCGGTCAGCGTGATCCGATCGAATCCGAGCTCGACGAGCGTGTCACGAATCTCGTCGATGAGCACCGCGCCGGCGACGCAGCCGACGAGGGCCTCGACATCGGCCTTGACCGCCTCGGGCAGTTCCCGACGCAGCGCGAGGTCGGAGACCGCCACGCGTCCGCCGGGCTTGAGCACGCGCGCGATCTCCGCCCAGACGCGCGGCTTGTCGGGAGACAGATTCAATACGCAGTTGGAGATGACCACGTCGACGCTCGCGTCGGCGACCGGCAGGTTCTCGATCTCGCCGAGACGGAACTCGACGTTGTCGAGCCCGGTCCGGTCGCGATACATCGCGGTGTTCCGGCGCGCCAGCGAGACCATGTCCGGCGTCATGTCGACGCCGATGACGCGACCGGTCTCGCCGACCTTCGGTCCGGCCAGGAAGCAGTCGAAGCCGCCCCCGGAGCCGAGGTCGATGGCGACTTCCCCCGGCTTGAGCGAGGCGAGAGCGGTCGGGTTGCCGCAGGACAGGCCGAGGTTGGCCGCTTCGACCGAGCCGGCGAGCTCGTCGGCGTCGTAACCAATGGCCTTGGCGAGTTGATCAGGGCTGAAGGTGACCGGCCCGCAGCAGCCGCCGGCCGGCGAGCAGCAGGACGCGGCTGCGTCGTCGTTGGTCGCGACGGATTGCTGCATAGCCGACCAGCCGCCGCCGGTGGCGATCGCGCTGTAGCCGGCGCGGACGTGGTCGCGGACGGTGTCGGCGTTGGGCGCGGGCTTCGAAGCCGGCGCGGGTGTGCAGCAGTCGGGGCCGCAGCAGGATGATGCTTTGTTCTGATCGTTCATTTCAGGAGTTCTTTCGGTTGGGTGTTCAGCGTGAGTGATTGCGGGAGGGTTTCGATGTACGCGCGGATCTCGTCGCGGACGCGCCGGTAGTGGGCCATGGCCTCTTCCTCCGTCGCGGCGTGGGCGGCGAGCCGGGGCGGGTCCTCGAAGCCGACGTGCACCACGCGCGTCTTCACGCCGAAGACCGGGCAGGTCTCATTGGCCGCGTCGCAGACGGTGACGACGTAGTCGAAGTCGATACCGAGGTCTTCCGGTCGATCGGAGGTGTGCGTGGAGATGTCCACTCCGGCCTCGGCCATGGCTTTGACGGCGAGCGGGTTCAGGCCGTGCGGGTTTGTGCCGGCGGAGTAGGCATCGATGGACTCGGACTTGAGGTGCTTCGCCCAGCCCTCGGCCATCTGGCTCCGGCAGGAGTTGCCGGTGCAGAGAAACAGCAGGGTCGGACGGGCCGGTTCAGCAGCAGCCATCGGAGCCCCCGTCTTCGCAGCAGTTCCCGGCATCGCAGGTTCCGTCCGGGCAGCAGGTGTCGATGGCGTCGGCGAGCGAACGCAGGGCCATAGACAGTTCGCCGAAGCGGACCCGGTAGCGGACGCTGCGCCCCTGCTTCTCGGAGTCGAGGATGCCCGCCTGCTCAAGCTGCTTCAGGTGGCGCGACACGACCGACAGGTCCACCGAGCAGCACTCGGCGACCTCGCCGACCGAACAGAACCGCCCGCACTTGGCCAGGCAGGCCAGCAGACCGACCCGGGTGGGGTCGCCGAGGGCTTTGAACAGGTCCGGATCGAGGAGAGAATCGATGGCGTGGCGACGCCGGACCGCCTGTTTGGGGCTCACGGGAGGGGCCTTGAGTTTATTGCTTACTTGCACCATAATGCAAGCATAGCATCCGGCGGTCGCCCGTCAAGGGTGACGCACCAATATCCGCGTGATCCGCTCAGATGATGACGGCGGGCCGACGCTCAGAGCTGGACAGCCCGCTCCGCACCAGCAGGTCGTGCAGGGCGTCGGCGTCGTCCCCGGAGAAGTCGTTCGGCGCGTAGCCGTCGGCATCGAGCACGGCGTACACCTCGCCCTTCTCGTCGAAGCACGGCACGACCACCTCCGAGCGGTCGCGCGGGTCGCAGGCGATGTAGCCGTCCTCGAGCGATGCGACGTCGCGGACCACGATCGGCACCGCCTCGCGGAAACTACGCCCGCACATGCCGCCGAGGCCGATCGGCGAGCACGCCGGTTTGGGCTGGCGACGGTCGAGCAGCATCTCGTGCGCGCTCGGCGTCAGACGCTGGCCGAACGTGTTCACAAACGCATGCCCCGGACCGAAGTAGAAGCCGACCCAGGAATATCCGGTCAACTTCGAGGCCTCATCCGCGTCGAGCCCCGGATCGATCGTCTTCGGGTTGCCGAAGGCCTTCCAGAGCCGGTCGACCAGCAGCCCCATCCGCTCTTCGCGTGACAGGGAGGGATCGGGGATGTCGATGGCGGCGTAGTCGCGGACGGGTGCTTCGGCGTTCATGCCCGGATGTTAGCCGGGTGTCTCGTACCGGACGCCGATCGGCGAGGCGGGCCGGCTGTACTCCGCGGCGATCCCCTGCCAGAGCGATACGAACTCGTCGACCGCGCCGGTGAACGCTTCTGCCTCTGCTCGCCGACGAGACTGGTCGATCGCGGTGCTGCTGGTCCAGCCGCTTGCGAGCTGCTCGGCCTTCGCGCTCGACTCGCCGAGGCCGTAGATGTACCCGGTGCGGACATCGATCAGCGCGAGGGAACAGGTGGTGTTCACGCGGGACTCCTCGCTTGGGAACAGGCCGAGCGTGATCGTGCCGAGCACCGGCACTATCGTCTCGACGCCGAAGGTCGTGTCGAACGTGTAGACAAGCAGCATGTCCGCCTTCACCTGCGCCGCGGCGACGCGGAGGTCTTCGGCGTCGTTGATGGTGTTCGGCAGAACGAGCCGGTTCAGCTGCGCGATCCCGGCGACCTGCGGCAGGTCGGCGAGGCGCTGGAAGTCCTCATCGGACTCGACGTCCCGGACGGTCTGGACCGTGACCCTGCCGGACCCGTAGCCGTAGCCGGAGTAATTGCGATACCCGGCGTCCTGCAGGCGGGCGACGGCGATCCGCGCGGGGAACGACGCTGCGGGCTCGCGACTCATCGCGACAGCGATGACGGCATCGGTCCGGGCTTCCTGCTCCGAGGCGGTGATGCCCAGGGCGCGGAAGTCGGCCGGACCGCCGGGCACGACGTACGACGCGCAGCCGCCGAGCGAGGCAGCCATGACTGCCAACAGCAGCGCGATCGCTGAGACGGTTGCCCGAGTCGGGACACGATGGCAGCCCATGGGATAATCCTCCGGTCCCGGGTACTGGGTCGATAGAGAGAAAAACGTGGATGGACCGGGTCGGGGGCCCACCCACGCGTGAACGGAACGGGCGTCTCAACCACGACCAGCTGGGACCGTGGTCGGTCAGCGCGCACGCTCTTCCCCTTGAGATGCCTCAGCGGCGTCGAAGTTCACCGGTTTGGTGAGAGAATTCGAAAGTTCTTCCAAACCCCGCACAAAAGCGAAAAGACGCCCCGGATAGGGCGTCTCGTCAGGAAAGAACCAGTTGGGCGTTCAGCTCAGAGCGTGGCCGAAGTGAACGGGAGCAGGCCCATGTGGCGGGCCCGCTTGATCGCCTGAGCGACCTTGCGCTGCTCGGCGGCGGTGGTGC
>CAXAVQ010000002.1:0-25215 GCA_963971985.1 uncultured bacterium | reverse complement strand
CGGCAGGCGCAGTGCAAACTCGTGGAAGGCCTCGACCACCGCGTCCAGCGAGCCGTAGATGTCCAGGTGGTCCGCCTCGATGTTGTTGATCACCCCGATGGTCGGGTGCAGCCGGTGGAACGACCGGTTGAACTCGCAGGCCTCGCCGATCAGGATGCCCGGCTCGCCCTTCCGCTCGCCCGTCGGGATCGCGTCCGCCCCGAGGTGGAACCCGGTCGGTAGGTCGGTCTCGTGCTTGCGCAGCTGCGGGCAGGTCGCGCCGACGATCACCGTCGGGTCCAGCCCCGCCCGGATCAGCGTGTGCCCGAGCATGCCGACCGTCGTCGATTTGCCATGTGTCCCGGCGATCGCGATACCCGTCCGCCCGAGCATGCACTGGCCCAGCGCCTCGGCGTAAGTCATCGTCTGCACGCCCGCGTTCACCGACGCCGACAGTTCCGGGTGGTCCGCCCCGATCGCCGCCGACGCGATCACCAGGTCCAGCCCTTCCGGAAGCGCCTCGCCCGACTGATCGAAGCTGACCTCGATGCCGGCGCTCTCCAGCGTCCGCGTCACCGCCGTCTCCCCCCGGTCCGAACCGGACACGATCGCGCCCCTCGCCCGGAGCATCTGCGCGAGCCCGGACATGCCGCAGCCGCCGACGCCGATGAGGTGGCAGCGTTTGCCGGCGATATCGAATGGTTGGTGCAGGGCGGGCGCCATGGTGGGGAGGTCAGTCGTGCGTGGGGCGTGCTTCGGGGGCTGGGTGGTCATATAAACGGTATCGGCAGACGCGTCATGCCGGGCCGAAAACCAGCGTACGCTCAGGCCATGACCGACGTTGCCTCGTACAAGATCGCCTGCCTCTGCGAACTCCGCGATGAGCAGGGGCGATACCTCCTGCTCCACCGCGCGAAGTCCCCCAACAAGGGCCTCTACTCGCCCATCGGCGGCAAACTCGAAACCGCACTCGGCGAAAGCCCCACCCAGTGCGCCCAGCGCGAGATCTTCGAGGAAGCTGGCCTCACCATCGCTCTCGATCGCCTGCACCTCGCCGGGATCATCTCCGAGAAGGGCTACCGGTCCGCCGACGGCGCCCCGCCGACGCACTGGCTGATGTTCTGGTTCCGCGTGCTCGACCCCGTCCGCACCGAACGCGTCGAGTTCGACGAGGGACGCCTCGAGTGGATCGATCCCGATCGCCTGATGGATCTCGATCTCCCTCAGACCGATCGGGAGGTCATCTGGCCGACCGTCCTCGGGCACACCGGCTCCAGATGCTTCAGCCTGCACATCGACTGCACCGTCGAGCCGATGCGCTGGGCCCTCGAAGGGGCCTGATTCGGTCAAGCCTTCGGATTCCGCCGGTTTCCCGCTAGCATCGGGCCATGCGAATACTGGCCAGCATCGTCCTCGGACTCCTCTGCGTCTCTCCCGCAAGCGCCGCCGACGCCATCGCCACCGGCGGCAACCCGGCCTCCGTCATCGTTTGGGGCGATGCCGAGCCCGTCGCCGCCATCGCGGACGGCACCGTCCTCAGCGCCCGAACCCGTCTCGGCGAGGGGCGCGTCGTGACCCTCGGGCACGGCGGGTTCCTGCGCGACGACCGGGGCGACACCCGCGCCTTCGTCGCCGACCAGATCGCCTGGCTCGCGGACGGAACACCCGTCCGGGCCTGGGGCGTCCCCGATGCCATCGCCGACCTGCTCGCCGATCGTGATATCGCCGTTGAGCGCGTCGGAGGCCCCGAGAAGGATCTCGACTTCGACACGGTCGATCTCGTCGTCGGCTCGGCGCAGGCCTTCCATCGCGCCGGTCGCTTCGACGACCTCGCCCGGTGGGTCATGGGCGGCGGCGCGATGCTCAGCGTCGAAACCGCCTGGGGACAGCTCCAACTCGGTCACGCCTCATCCGTCGAAGACCTCGCCGCGAACCGTCTGCTGGTCGATGCGGGCATCATGTACACCGACCGCGCCCTCTCGCCCGGTCGCGATGGTCTGTACGAACTCGACGAGTCCGTCCTGGCGCTCACCAACGCGGACTTTGCGATGCGCATCCTCGCCGGCGAAGCCGAAGGCGAGAAAGCCCTCGCCGCGCGCGTGGTTCGCGGCGCCCTCGCCCTCGCCCCGCTCGACGGCCCGCTCATCCGCGCCGCCGACGCACTCGCCGATCGCTATCGCGAGCAGCTCGACGACGCCTACGCCAACATGGCCGACCGCCCGCTCCGCCTGAACCAGCAGCCGCTCGCCTGCGCCCTGCTCGACCTCGAAGCCCGACGTGCATCCTCCGGCGATGTCCGCGCCCACCCCAGCGCCAGCGCTTTCCCCGGCCCGGTCCCCTCGGATATGCCCCGGATCACTCGCCGGCTCGCCTTCGACGACGCCATCCCCGGCTGGCGATCCACCGGGCTCTACGCCGCCCCGGGTGAAACCGTGACGGTGCGCATCCTCGAAGGCTCGCCGACCGATGCCGCCATCCAGATCGGTGCGTGGCTCGATCCACAGGACTTCGATGATCGCGTGCGCATGCCCAAGGCCATCTTTCGTACGCCGCTCGATGCCATTGAAACCACCCACGCCTCGCCCATCGGAGGCCCGGTCTACCTCGACCTCGATCCCGAAACCGCCCGAGCCGGGCTGACGGTCGAGATTTCCGGCGTCGTCGAGATGCCTCGCTTTCGCCTTGGGCACACCACCGTCGAAGAGTGGCAGTCCCGCCTGCGCTCGCTCCCGGTCGCCTGGGCCGAACTCGAATCCGACGAACTCGTCTTCACCATCCCCGCGAGCGCGGTCCGCGAACTCGATCGCCCCGACCGCGTCATGGAGCATTGGAACAAGGTGCACGAAGCGATGCAGGCGATGGAGCCCCGCTCGCCGCGCCACTGGCCTGATCGCCAACAACGCTACGTCGCCGAGAAACGCCTCTCGTGGGGCTACATGTACTGCCCGTCCGACGGCCCGCTGGTCATCCCCATGACCGCCGCCGCACGCATGGTCGATCTCGAAAACTTCGACGGCGAGGGCGAGAACCAGCTCTGGGGCCACTATCACGAGATGGGCCACTCGCACCAGAACCCGATGTGGACTTTCGCCGGCACCGGCGAAGTCACCGTCAACATCTTCACCGTGCTCGCGCTGAACACCGTCAACGGTTTCCCGCTCGATAACGCCGCGATGCGCACCGAGCCGGGGCGTGCCTTCGCCACCATGGTCAAGCACGCCAAGGAGGGCGCCCCCTTCGACAAATGGAAGCGCGACCCCTTCCTTGCGCTGCAGACCTACGCGCTGCTCTGGCAGGAATTCGGCTGGGACTCCTTCCGCGCCGCGTTCCGCGCTTACGACGACCTCGCCCCGAGCGAGCGCCCGACCACCGACGACGAGAAGCGCGACCGATTCGCCATCACGATGAGCCGAGCGGTCGAGCGCAACCTCGCCCCGTATTTCGACGCATGGGGTGTCCCGATCTCCGAGGCCGTCGAACAGGCCGTCGGCGATCTGCCCGTCTGGATGCCCGAGGGCTGGGACGAGTACAACTGACCGCCGAGGCCGGCATCGTCAGGACGCCGGCCTCCCGAGCAGCGCGGTTGTGATCGCGTACCCGCCCGCTGCCCCGGCGATGCACAGCACCGTGGTCGTCACCACATACAGCGCGGCGTCGAACCCGCGCCCGGCGTGGAGCAGCTTGAGCGCATCGGTCGAGAACGTCGAGTAGGTCGTCAACGCGCCAAGCAGCCCGACCGTGACGCCCGTATGCAGCATCGGCGACAGGTGCTCGGGCCGGTGCACCACCCAGGCCAGCAGGCAGCCCATCGCGACCGAGCCGACCGCGTTCACCAGCAGCGTGGCCCGCTCGGGGTGCCCGGGCATCAGCGAACCGGCGTGGTGGTTCACGAAGTGCCTCAGCAGGGCCCCGATCGCCCCGCCGATCGCCACCGCCAGCAAGTGGGGTGGCAGGAATCCGAGCGTCGATTCGTCTGGCGTCCTCGGAGATGGATCAGAACCGGCCATGCCTGTTTAGCGTACCGTCGGGTGGCAACCCCCGTGCCGGGCGGGTTTTTTGGCATCCCAGGTGCGTATAGTGTGACTATGCAGAGTCTAAACACGACCTCAGGCTGGGTGGTTCGGTCGGTCGGGGCGATGTGCCTCGTCCTGCTCATGGCCCTCAGCGCGATCGGCCAGGATCAGCCGACGACCCCGGCGGACCCAGCCGGTGACGCCTCCGCGCCGCCGTCCTCCGTCGCGGTCCCGGCCGTCCGCCAGGCCGACAACCTCGCCGTCATCACGATCAAGGGCGAGATCGACGCCGTGACCTCTGCGAGCGTCCAGCGTCGCCTGAAGCAGGCCGAAGAGGCCGGTGCCGACGCGATCGTCATCGAACTCGACACCCCCGGCGGCGCGGTGGGGGCCGTGACCGAGATCACGGGGGCGCTCAAGTCGTCCAACCTGCACACCATCGCGTGGGTCCGGGACGACGCCTATTCCGGCGGGGCCATCATCGCGATCGCCTGCGACGAGATCGTGGTCAGTTCCAACGCCACCATGGGCGACGCGGGCATCATCACGATGCTCGGCTTCCAGGAGGGCATCCCCGCAAACGAGCGGGCCAAGATCACCGCGCCGCTGATCGCCGAAGTTGTCGATTCCGCGCGGCGCCACGGCTACGACGAAGTGCTCGTCCAGTCGTTCCTCACCCTCGGCGTGGAGACATGGCAGGTCCGCGACAAGCAAACCGGCAGGTCATACTTCCTCACCGAACGCGAATACCGCGCGCTTTTTGACGAAGCGCCGCCTCGAGACGCCGAGCCATTCATGGCTTCCGGCGGCGAGATCGACCTGCGCGAATCCGGTGAGAAGCTGTACAGCGACGACGCCGAAAGCCCGCGTGGTTCCGGCCTGCCCGAGGGAACCGAGGATGCCGATTATGTCCCCGGGTCCGACCAGATCACACCGGGCATGAAGCAGTCTACCAACCTCTCGCTGAGCACCATGCGCACGCCGGGCTCGGACAGGCCGAACTTTTCAGAAGAAGACCCTTCCAACTTCGAGTTCGTGCGCTACGCCACGAACGGCAATGCCTTTCTCACGCTCACCACCCCAGGGCTGCGTGAACTCGGCTTCGCCAAGGCGGTGATCGATACCGACGACGAGCTCCGTCAGTTCACCGGCACGCCCAAGGGCCAATTGGCTCGTCTCGACCGGACCTGGTCCGAATCGATGGTCAAAGTCATGACGCAGGGCATCAGCGGCATGGTCATCCGAGGCGTCCTCATCGTCCTCTTCCTGCTCTGCATGTTCATCGAACTCTCGATGCCCGGTGCCGGCGTGTTCGGCATGATCGCGCTGCTCGCGCTCGCCGGGCTCGTCGTGCCGCCGATGATGATCAACGCCGCCGGCTGGTGGCCCGCCGTCGCGGTCGTGGCGGGGGTTGTCCTTATATTCGTCGAGGTCATGATCATGCCCGGCACCGCCGTCGCCGGCGTCACCGGGCTGGTCTGCGTGCTCGGCGGGCTCATGGGCACCTTCGCCGGCGCGGGTGAGCTCTTCCCCGGCCAGAAGTCCGGCTCCGGTGCGGACCTCGCCTGGGCCGCGAGCATCGTCCTGCTCAGCGTCTTCGGCGCGGGCGTGGGCATGTACCTCTTCAGCCGCTACACCAAGTACATCCCGATCGCGAACCTGCTCATCCTCAAGGACCCGCCCAAGCCCCAGGAATCGATGCTCTCGGCGATGGGCACGCGCATCGATCCCGAAGCGCAGGCCAGCGTCGGCGACGAGGGCATCGCAACGACCCGGCTGATGCCCTCGGGCCAGGCCGAGATCAACGGCGAACTCGTCGACGTCGTCGCCGAACGCGGCGCGATCGATCAGGGCCAGCGCGTCCGCGTCATCAGCGCCACCCGGTACCGCGTCGCCGTCGAACTCGTACCGGAAGATGCCCAAGCCCAGCCCGAGCCCGCCCCGAGCCCGGAGGACGCGTCATGAGCGACTACCTGCTCTGGGCGTTCGGCCTGCTCGGCGTCGCCGCTCTGCTGTTCGTGATCGAGATCATCGTGCCCTCCGGCGGCATCATCGGCCTGGTCGCGCTCGCCGCCGCCCTCGGCGCCGTCGTGGCGTTCTCGTATGAGAACCCCGTGCTCGGTGCCGTGAGCCTCGCCGGCCTGATCGTCATGGTCCCGTTGGCCATCAACTTCGCCCTCAAGGTCTTTCCGAACACGCCCATCGGCAAGAAACTGATCCTCGGCGAGGATGAGGAAGACGAGGCCGAACTGGCCAAGCTCGAACAGGCCCGGCGCGAGGAAGAAGCCCGTCGCCAGGCCCTCATCGGTGCCGAAGGGGTCACCAACACGACCATGCGACCTGTCGGGAGCGTGAAGATCGACGGCGTGACCCTCGAGGCCGTCAGCGAAGTTGGCATGCTCGATGCCGGGGTGACCGTGCGCGTGACGCGTGTCGATGGCTCCACGGTCAAGGTGCGACCCGTCTGAACCGGTCTCGCTTCTTCGCTCAGGTTCCTCCGGCGAGAATCCCCTTCGATGGCTATGATCGACGCGAATCGCTCGCGTTGAACGCCTGTTAGAGGGATAGTCCACCCATGGATCCGATTCTGATTGCTGTCTTGGCCGTCGCTGGCCTGATCGTGCTCGTCCTTGCGGTCTTCCTGTTCCAGTTCCTGAACCTGTACATCCAGGCCCTGTTCAGCAAGGCCAAGGTCGGGATCTTCGACCTCATCGGCATGAAGTTCCGGAAGGTCGATCCCAAGACGATCGTCATCAGCCGCATCCGCGCCGTGAAGGCCAATCTCGAAGTCTCGGTCAACCAGCTCGAGACCCACTACCTCGCCGGTGGACGCGTGCCGAGCGTGATCAACGCCCTGATCGCCGCCGACCGCGCCAAGATCGAGCTGCCCTGGGACACCGCCTGCGCGATCGACCTCGCCGGTCGCGACATTCTCGACGCCGTGCAGACGTCGGTGAACCCGAAGGTCATCGATGTGCCGAACCCCAAGGTCGGGTCCGGTCGCTCAACCGTCGACGCCGTCGCCAAGGACGGCATCCAGCTCAAGGCCCGGGCCCGCGTGACCGTGCGTGCGAACATTCAGCGCCTGGTCGGCGGTGCGACCGAGGAAACCATCGTCGCCCGCGTCGGTGAGGGCATCGTCTCGACCATCGGCTCCTCGGCGACCCACGCCGAGGTGCTGGAAAACCCCGACCGGATCTCCAAGACCGTGCTCGGCCGTGGCCTCGACGCCGGCACCGCCTTCGAGATCCTGTCGATCGACATCGCCGACGTCGACGTCGGCGACAACATCGGTGCGAAGCTGCAGGCCGAGCAGGCCGAGGCCGACACCAAGCGCTTCCAGGCAGAGGCCGAACAGCGCCGCGCCATGGCCCTCGCCGAGGAGCAGGAGTTCCGGGCTCTCGAGCAGAAGAACCGCGCCGAGGTGGTCCTCGCCGAGGCCGAGGTTCCCCGCGCGATGGCCGAGGCCTTCCGCTCGGGCAATATGGGCATCATGGACTACTACCGCATGAAGAACGTCGCCGCCGACACCGACATGCGCAACTCGATCGCCACCGGCGACGAACGCGGTCGCGGCTGATCGCCTGATCCGACGGAATCGATTCAGTTGCCCGGCCCCGCTTTTCGCAGGGCCTTGGCGGTGATTTCGCGCAGACGCTGCTGACGCACCCCTTCGCTGCTGATCGTCTGGACCGGGGTCGGCATCCGTACGACGCTCGTCGTCCGGTCCGCTCGTCCCTCCCCGCGATCGCGGTCCATGGCCCTCAGGTCGAACCGCGGGTTCGTGTAGCGCAGCAGGGCCTCCGTCGCCGGGTCGACGGGCCCGTCCCCGAAGCCGAGCGGTTTGCCGATACTGAAACGCACACCGGCCGGGTAGACCGGGACGGCTCCGCCCGGGACCGCGACGTATTCGGAAGCATCGAACACCGCGTACAACCCGCCGGCGACCCGGTACCGCTGGTTCGGGTCCAGCGGCGACTGGTAGACGTGCTCGAAGGCCGTGTCGTGACGGACCACCGGCGGCAGCGTGCGCAGGCTCGTTTGCAGCGAGTTAATGTCCGATACGCCGGGATCGAGCGGCGCACGATCCTGGGCTCCGCTCGGCACGGCCAGCGCAAGCAGCCCCGCGATCGCGACGACCGAACCCGGATGTCTGTGGACTGCGCTGCTCATGCCTTCATCCTCGACCGAACCGCGGTCCGGTGCAAACAGAAAACGGCACGCCGAAATGACGTGCCGTGGTCCGGGATCAACCCAAGGTGCGATCCGAATCCGCTCAGCGGACCGAATTGCCCGTGAAGCTCGGCATCGGACGGGCCGTCGCTGGGGTCACGGGGTTGACGCTCGGCGTCGCGGCGGGCTTGGCAGCCGGCTTGGCGTCGAGCTGGTTCAGAACGTCGGCGATGGTCATCGAGCCGACCTTGGCGTGGAACGCCTGATCGATCCGCTCGTTGAGCAGGTTCAGCGTGCGCCGACCGACTGTGTCCGTCGGGGCTTCCGCGTCGTCCGACTTGGCGGTCGAGGTTTCGAGGACGCCGACGATCTCGCCGATGGTGAGTTCGTCGGCGTCGCGGATGAGCCGGTAGCCGCCGCCCGCACCGACCTTGGACTCCAGGATGCCCGCTGACTTGAGCGCCAGCAGGATGGACTCCAGGAACTTACCCGGGAGTTGCTCGTTCTCCGCGATCTCGCGGGATTGCAGGTAACCGGGTCCGCTTCGTGCTCGATCGGCGAGACGGGCAGTCGCCATCACGCCGTATTCAGTTCGCTTGCTCAGTCTCATGGGTGTGATCCCCCTTTAGATCCCCAAAGTTTTCCGTTCGGAAACCATACATGCTTGGTTCCCGCTTGGCTAATTCTACACCTGGTGACATGTATCTTGCTACTACCTACAGGAGAATCTCCAGTTTCACGGACACGTAGGCAGGGGTATCCGGATCCTCTGGGTCCGGTAACTGCAGCAGGGCCTCACCGGAGGCCCGCCAGGCATACAGGGCTTTACGAACGTCGATGTCGACCTGTTCGTGCCCGCTCGACTTGATCACCACGACTCGTATGGGTTTTCCGTTCCTTCGAAAGTCGATCCGGACCACCGGATTGCGTGGGCGAGCGGTCGCCAACGTTACATTCGAGAAATCGGGACGGACGGTTCTGATCGACAGCCCCTCGGCGGCAAGAGGTTTTCCCAGATCCGCGTTTTTGACCGGTTTAACGGACGCAGCGTCGGATTCCCGATCTGCGTTTTGGCCAGACTCTCCCGAAACAGGGGGGCTGTTCGGGTCCCGCTGGTCAACGACCTCGGTCGTTTGCTCCGCCGGACTGCCCGGCTCCGAGGCCTCCGGAGCCTCGGTCCGGTCGGCGGTACGCGATGTCCTGAGGTTGCGAAGGGCCTCGACGGGATTGAAGCGGGGGATGTCCGAGGCGAGGTCCTCGATCGCGTCCACGAGTTCGAAGAGTTCGCTGTAGTCCGGCGGCCCGACCTCGCCCAAGGTCTCGGGCGATGGCGCGGTCGCGGGAGTCACGAGTTCCAGCGCGTCATCAGGCTGGGGTAGCGGCTCTTCGGCTGGCGTGGTCGGCTCGGGTTCGGTCGTCGCCGGCTGGTCGGACGGATCAAGCACAGGCTGCTCGGGAACGGTGGGCGAGCCGGGCTCGTCGGGATCCTGCTGGGCCTGATCCACCTCAGAGGGCGGGGCCCACATCTCCTCGAACTCTTCGTGGCCGATCCAGGGCAACGAGGAGACCCTGGAGTCCGGGTTGCCCAGAGCCACAAATCGCGGCTCCGGGCGGTCCGGATCGGTGCTGAACTCCTCGAACAACGCTCCATCCGCATCTGGCGAGCCGTCCCTGAATCCGCCGACGCCCAAGGCGACGCCGAGCCCGGCGTGCAGCGCGAGCGACACCCCGAGCGCGATCGGGAACGCGATCGCGCGGCTGCCGGTCGTCGTGCTGGCGGGTTCGCCTGGCATGGAGGAGTCTAGGTGCGTGGGACCGCACGGGGTTTACCCCTCGGATCGATCGCGGTTGGGGCTGCGCAGGTAGCGAAAGTCGGAAATCCCCGCCTCGCGCAGGGCATCGAGCAGTTCGAGGATCCGCCCGTGCCGGGCTTCCTCATCGATCGCCAGCATCAGCGTCGGCAGGTCAACGTCCCCGGGCACCGGGCCGGCCTCGGTCAGCCCCGCGGACTCCAGAAGGGCCAGGCGAATGGCCTCGGCGGTCTCTGGGCCGACGTCGTCGTCTGCGCGCGCCAGAACGGTCTCGCCGAACGTGATCTCTCCTCCGGCGTCCATGGCGATGACGACCGGGCGGGTGGTGGTCGGGCTCTCGGCGCCGCTGCGGACCTCGGGCAGGCGGATATCCGTTGCGTCCATACGCACGGTCAGGATCAGCGCGAACACGAAGAAGGTCAGCAGCAGGAACACCACATCGATCAGCGGTGTGATCTCGACCGAGGGGCGGATGGCGGACCGGCGGGCGCGGAGCATGCCAAGAGCGTAGCCGTTGAGCGTTGGATCGGCGAAGTCCGCGGTCACGTGCGCGAGTCGCGTCATCGCTATCCTTGCGACCCATGCGTGGTCTATCGATATCTCGCGATCGCTTCTGCGAACTGGCGTCGAGCGTCGAGGGCGATCGGCGTGCGCTGATCCCGGTCGGTGTCCGCCTGCTCGGCGATCGGCTCACCCCGGTCAGCGCGTACCGGAGGCTGGTCAAGGCAGATGAACGGACAGCCCCGTCGTTCCTGTTCGAATCGGTGGAGAACGGCGATCGCCAGGGGCGGTATTCGATCCTCGGGCACGAGCCGCAGATCGAGGTGGTGGCGTACGGCTCCGACGTTCGGCTGACGGATCGCCGGGCTCGGCCCAGCGACGTGGGGGCAACGACGGACCCGCTCGACATGCTGCGCGGGATCGGCGATCAACTGCAACTGGTCCGGCCGGACCGGGACGAGGACGCCGGGCGTGTGCTCCCCGGCTCGTTCCTCGGCGGGTGGGTCGGGTACGCGGGCTACGACTCGGCCCGCTACGTCGAGCCGGAGAAGCTGCCGTTCGACCATGCGCCGGAGGACGATCGCGGCCTGCCGGACCTGCACTTCGGGTTCTACCCGCAGATGGTCGTCTTCGACCACGTCGCGAAGCTGGTCCACATCGTCCGCCTCGTTGAAGTCGATGACCCGGACCGCGCCGGCGAGCGATACGACCGCGCCATCGACGAGATCCGGCGCACGATGGACCAACTCACTGTCGAGAACGTGGCCCTCCGCCCCGGGGTGTTCCCCGCCCCGTCGGAGGTCCGGCGTGTCGAGGCGACCTCGAACATGACGCGTGAGCAGCACGCCTCGATGGTCGAGCGGGCACGGGAGTACATCCGCGCCGGCGACATCTTCCAGGTGGTGGTCGGTCAGCGGTTCGAGCGGGAGAGCGTGGCCGACCCGTTCGAGGTGTACCGCTCGCTGCGCGTGGTGAACCCCAGCCCGTACATGGGGTATCTGCAGGCGGAGGGCTGCATCCTCGTGGCGTCAAGCCCGGAAATCCTCTGCCGGGTCCGACGCGAAGACAGCGCGGACGGCGAGTTCATCCTGACCAACCGCCCGCTGGCCGGCACACGCAAGCGTGGTGAGACCGAGCAGCGCGATCGCGAGCTCGAAGCGGAATTGCTCGCCGACGAGAAGGAGCGCGCCGAGCACATCATGCTGGTGGACCTCGGTCGCAACGACGTCGGGCGGGTGGCGCAGCGCGCGAGCGTGAGTCTCGACGAGCTGATGGTCGTCGAGCGCTACAGCCACGTGATGCACATCAGCAGCACCGTCACCGGTCGTCTCAAGCCCGATCTGGACTGCTGGGACGCGCTGCGATCGACGCTCCCGGTCGGCACGATCAGCGGCGCGCCGAAGATCCGCGCGATGCAGATCATCGACGAACTCGAACCCGTAAAGCGGGGGCCCTACGGCGGCGGCTTCGGCGTGGTCGGTCTCGACGGCGAGATGGACATCGCACTGGCGCTGCGCACGATCGTCGTGCCACTGGAACGCTGCGACCCCGTGGCGGGCAAATGGGTGTATCACCTGCAGGCGGCTGGGGGAATCGTGTTCGATTCCGAGACCGATGCGGAGTACGCCGAGACCGTCAACAAGAGCGCGGCGCTGGGCGCGGCGATCGACAGCGCGGAGGCCGCGCTGGGCGATTGAAGATCGCCCTCGCGCGGGTCCGGATGGCGGTGTACTCCCGGCGCGGGCCGGGCGGGCTCAGCTCGAGAGCGAGTCTTTGAAGTTCTGGCTTGGGGTAAACCCGACCGAGGTGGAAGCGGGGATATCGATCGGCTCGCGCGTGGCGGGATTGATGCCCTTGCGCGCCTTGCGGTGCTTCTTCTTGAAGGTGCCGAAGCCGGTGATGGCGACCTTGTCGTCCTTCTGAACGCCGCTGGCGATGGTTTCGAGGACGATGTCCACGACCTTGGTTGCGGTGGCCTTGGACTCGCCCATTTGAGACGCGACGGCTTCGATCAGATCGCCTTTGTTCATGGATGACCTCGAACAGGATGGGTCGCCGGAACCGGCGACGGATGAATAAAGAAGGAATCATGACGGGCCGGAAGCGCTGCCTTGCACCGCCGGCGGGGGGCCGAATGTACGCGAACTGTCGCCTTGGTGAAAGTGCGGATTCGCCGGATTTCCCGCAAAGAACGAGAATCGGGCAATTCGCTTGGGTCGCGCCGCGGACGCTGGTAGAATGGGCTGGATGAGCGAGATCGACGATTCCAACGTTGGAACCCTGACCCTGCCCGTCCCCACGAGGCGTCCACAAGCCGAACAGGACCCGGATCGGCCCTGGCTGTGGAACGTGGTCCTGCTCGACAGCGACGACCACAGTTACGAGTACGTCATGGAACTGGCGATGCGTCTGTTCGGCTTCCCGCTGGAGCGGGCCTTCAAGGCCGCCCAGAAGGTCGACAAGGACGGTCGGGCGGTCCTGCTGACCACCCACAAGGAACTGGCCGAGCTCAAGATCGAGCAGATCCGCAGTTTCGGTCGCGACCCGCGGGTCTCGGAGTGCGCCGGCGCGATGAGCGCCATGATCGAGCCCGCGATCGGCAGCGCCGACGAGAGCGACTGCCCGGCGGAGTGAACCGCGGACCGTTACGCTTCGGGTCCGATGTCCGACCGACCGCTCGTGATCCAGACCGAAGAACTTTCCGAGGAGGCCGCGTCGTGGCTCGGCGAGCGGTGTGACCTGCGCGTCTGCCGGTTCGATGATCCGGCCTTTGAGGGGTTGCTCTCGAAAGCCGAAGGCCTCGTCGTGCGGACGTACACACGGGTCGACGAGACCCTGCTGGTGCGGGCGCCGCGCCTGAAGGTCGTGGGTCGGGCCGGGGTGGCGGTGGACAACATCGATGTCGAGGCGTGTCGAGCCCGGGGTGTCGAGGTCGTGCACACGCCCGATGCGAACACCCGCGCGGTGGTGGAACTGGTGACGGCGTTCCTGCTGGACGCCATCCGGCCGCGTGTGTTCCTTGATCGGTCGCTCTCGAAAGACGAATGGAAGCGAGCGAGGGCCGAACTGGTCGGTAATCGTCAGGCCTGCCAGCTGACGCTCGGTGTACTCGGTTTCGGGCGCATCGGCTCGAAGATCGCGCGCGTGGGTCAGGCGCTGGGCATGCGCGTGGTCTACTGCGATGTTCGCGAGATCCCCGAATCGCAGCGCGGCTACGAAGCGGACGGCGTCGGCGAGCACGGTCGCGCGCAGCCGGTCTCGTTCGAGAAGCTGTTCGAACTGAGCGATGTGGTCACGGTGCACGTCGACAATCGCCCGGAAAACCGGCGGATCGTGAACCTCGAGTCGCTGAAGCGCCTGCCGCCGGGAGCGATCCTGATCAATACCTCGCGCGGCTTCGTCGTCGATCCGCTCGGCGTGGCGTCTTGGCTGCGCGATGATCCGAGCGCGCAGGCGATCCTCGATGTACACGATCCGGAGCCGATCGAAGCCGGCGACCCGCTGCTCGGCCTTCCGAACGCCCACCTGTCGCCCCACATCGGGGCGGCGACTCGTCTGGCCCACGCGAACATGAGCTGGGTGGTGCGCGACGTGTTCCGGGTGCTCCGGGGCGAGGAGCCGGAGTTCCCGGCGCCGTGAGTGTGATCAGCTGCGCCGCAGTTCTTCGGCTTCCAACTTTCGCTTTTCGATCTTGCGCAAAGTGAACTCGAGCAGCGGGATCATCCAGGCGAGCTGGATGATCAGGATGCCGCCGAGCAGCAGCAGGGGGTACCACACGCTTCTGGGCTGGTCCTTTGTGATCGCGACGATGCCGACCGCGAGTGCGACGAGTGCAACGGCGATCATCGGATAGACGAGGATACGGATCGCCCTCTTGCCCTTGCCTTTCGGAACCATGATGCCGGCGGTGACGCCGAACATCGCGCCCCACAGCCCGAGCGCGGTGCCGGCGAAGCCGCCGATCATGCCGGCGGTCTGATCGTTCCACCAAGGCTGCACGGCGTTCGCGAGCGTGACGGTGTCGAGAAAGGTGGTCATGACGATTCTCCGGGTTCGGATGTGCTGTTGCCGTTCTGGGTGCGGATGGCGTCGCGGATGGCCCGTGCGCCGGCGATGGACAGTTGCTGACGCTCCACCAGCGAGGCGAGCAGGTCGTTGACGGGGTCGGGCTGCTTGCCCGAGACGGCGTCTTCGAGGCGTTCGATGACGCGATCGAGTCGGGCTCGGATGGTCGGGTACGACACGCGATACGACTCGGCGAGGGCCTTGAGGGAACCGGACCGGAGCACGAGCTCGACGATCAGGTTCAGGTCCTCCTCGGGGAGCTGGGCGAGCGGGTGACGACGGATGTCGAACTCGCCGGTTGGTGCGCCACCGGGCGTTGAGGTCGGGGATTTGAAGATATTGAAAGTCACGTTCAACAATATACAGGATACTTGAATGATATCAAAGCGGTCTTTTGAAAAATTGAAGAATGGCGATTCAGGCGCGCCACGGCACCTCGGGCGTACACTCCGCCCATGATTCAACTCGGCGTGAACATCGATCACACGGCGACCGTCCGTCAGGCCCGGCGGGGAGTCGAGCCGGACCCCGTGCGGGCGGCCCACGAGGCGATTCTGGGCGGAGCCGACGGCATCACGGTGCACCTGCGCGAGGACCGGCGCCACATTCAGGATCGCGACGTCTTCCGGCTTCGTGACGCCCTGAACGGGACCGGCGTGAAACTGAACCTCGAGATGGCGGCGACCGAGGAGATGGTCCGCATCGCGCGCGAGGTCAAAGCCGAGATCGCCATGCTGGTGCCCGAGGGGCGCCAGGAAGTGACGACCGAGGGCGGGCTCGACATCGTCGGGCGGCGCGAGCACCTGGCGGACATCGTGGCGGAACTGCGCGATGCCGGACTGATCGTGTCAGCGTTCATCGATGCCGAGCCGGAGCAGATCGAGGCGGCGTCCGCGATCGGCTTCGACGTGTGCGAGGTGCACACCGGCCCCTACGCTCACGCCTTCGCCGATGTCGGTGGCGATTTCCTGCACGAGCGCCTCAAGCGCGAACTGCACGCGGTCGCCGAGGCGGGGAAGCGCATCCGGGAAGCGGGCATGCGATTCAACGCGGGGCACGCGCTGAACTACCACAACGTCGGTCCGATCGCCGCGCTCGAAGGCATCGCCGAACTGCACATCGGGCACGCGATCGTCAGCCGCGCGATCTTCGACGGGCTGCGCAGCGCCGTCGCGGAGATGAAGCGGTTGATGGTCGAGTCGGCTCAGTCGGCCGGTCGGGTGCGATAGAGCGCGACGGTTCCCGAGACCTCGAACGCGACGGCGATGTAGACCTCGTCGTCGATCGTGAAGGCGACGCTGCCCTCCGGGGCGATGCCGTTTTGCGAGCCGGGTTCGTGGTTGGCGATCGAGACGAGTCGGGGCGATCGCGGGTCGCTGACGTCGAAGAGCAGCAGGGCGCCGGGGCGTTCGAGGCCGACGAGCAGGTGAGGGCGTCCGTCGATGGTGGTGGCGGTGAGGGCTTCGGGTTCCGGGCCGCGATCGTCGGAGCGGGCGTCGCGTTCGTCGGGTGAGCCGACGTTGGCGTTGAAGAGCGCGGGGAAACGGCTGCGCGAGAGCGATTCCAGTAGGGCGCCGGACTCGTAGACGAGTGCGCCGGTGTCCCAGTCGTAGATCGAAAAACTGCGCGTGCCGAAGGCGACGAGGCGGTCGAGGTCGCCGTCGCCATCCGGGTCGGAATCGGGGAGTGAGACCTTCAGTCGCCCGAGGCGTTCATCGTCGGTGACGCCCGCGCCCCAGGCGAGTTCGAGCGAACGGGCCAGTCGTGGGTCAAGCGTGGCGTCGCCGATTCGGACTTCGTCGGTGTCGCGTGTGTCGCCCTCATCGACAGACGCGAGGTACTCGCGCCCGTCGGCGGTGAAGCGGACGATCGTGTCGGGCATGGGCATGGCGAGAACGGTGTCGTCGCTGGCGCTGGAGTTGTCCTTGTCGGACGCGTCGATGGTGACGGTGCGGAAGCCGAGCGGGACGATGCGGTCCCCGCGCTGCGTCGCGAAATCGAAGCGGGCGAGCGCGTTGTTTTCCTGCAGCGACACCCAGGCGTTCGCGTTCGAGGCGGCGATGTACTCCGGCTCCATGTCGCGCACCGCCGAGTCGCGCCGATCGGGCGCGATGCGCAGACCGTCGAGTGATACACCGGGACCGAGCGATGAGGCCGAGAAGTCGAACGTGCGCACCGCGCTCTGGCCGAGCCCCGACAGGTCCGACGCGCCAACAACCGCCGAGAGATCGATCACGCTGATGCCGCCGGGCGGGTCTTCACGCGAGTCGTCGACCGGACGTTCTCCCTCGTCGGCGGTGAGCAGGCGAGTGCCGTTGGGCGTGAAGGTGACGCAGTCGGGGTGGTAGCCGACTTCCAGGGTGGTGATGATCGAGCGGGTGTTCAGGTCGATGAAAGCGACGCGCCCGCGCTGGCTGGTGTTCGCGTTCGGGATCAACGCCGCGACGCCGAAGCCGCGACCGGCCGGGTCGATCGCGACGCTGGATACTCCGCCGAGCCATGGGAATCGCTGCTTCAGATCCAGCGTCTGCACCGGTCGAAGGGTCGCCGGGCCGACTTCGACGAACTCGATCGACGTCCCGGACGTCGCCAGCAGTTGCCCGCGCTCGGGGTCGTGCGCGAGGATCTCCGCGCCGGAGGTCGGCGTGGTGAGCGCGGCGACCGGTTCCATGTCCAGCGTCTGGAACGCCAGCGTGGACCCGGAAAGGGATGCGATCGAGATGGCGGCGGCTGCGATGAACGTCACACGCAGAGCGTGACGCATCCGAGCGCACCGTGGGCAGCGCGCAGTGGGTCTTGACCAATTCTTCACCGAGCGGCTTTGCCTAAATCCCCGGACGTTGGGTTGTTCGAGCGCGGGCCCGGTGGTGTGACGGTGCTTGACGCCCGGGCGGGTGCCCTCGCCGGTGGTGGCGACGCGCTCGTGCGGTTTCGGCTCGGCGGTCAGGAAGGTGTGGACGATCTGGATCGCCTCGTCGACATCGTCGGTCAGGGTGACCAGGTCGAGGTCGGGCGGGCTGATGGTCTTGTAGCGGTGCTCCATCGTGGTCCGGATCCAGCCGAACAGGCCCGACCAGAACTCGACGCCGATGCACACCACCGGGAACGGGTCGATCTTCGAGGTTTGGATGAGCGTGAGGCTCTCGAAGAACTCGTCCATCGTGCCGAAGCCGCCGGGGAAGATGATGAACGCCCGCGCGTACTTCAGGAACATGACCTTGCGCGCGAAAAAGTAGTCGAAGTCCAGTTTGATGTTCTGGTACGGGTTGGGGAGCTGCTCGTGGGGCAGGGCGATGTTCAGGCCGACGGAGATGCCGTCGCCCTCACAGGCCCCGCGGTTGGCGGCTTCCATGACCCCCGGCCCGCCGCCGGTGATGACCGGATGGCCGAGTTCGGCCAGCCGTTTGGCGCAGCTCCGGGCTTCGGCGTACAGCGGATGGTCCTCGGGGGTCCGGGCCGAGCCGAAGATCGAGACCGCCGGCGGCAGGGCGGCGAGCGTTTCGAAGCCGTCCACGAACTCCGCCATGATTTTGAACACCCGCCACGATTCTTCGTGGATGGGGCTGTGCAGCTGCTTCGGCTGGCGGTTCGATCGGGCATCTGGGCTTTTGCTCGTCATCGGCAGGGGCTTCCGTTCAAAGGTGTAAGTGCATGTCCGAGAGGGGTTTAGCAGGCCAAAAGAACCTGCTGATTTGGGGACTGTTGAAGATCTTGCTAGAATGGCCCGTCTATGGCTACTTCGCGATCATCGGGTTCGGGCAAGCGCCCCGTTCGGCGTGCTGGACGCTCCTCCTCATCGGCCAAATTGACCAAAGCGGGCTTCGGAAACTACCAGACCGCGCTGCGCTGGCTCTTCGATCGGACCAACGTCGAGCGCCTTCGCCCGACGCGCGTGGACCAGTCCGTCTTCAAGCTCGACCGGATGCGCAAGCTGCTCGAAGCGATCGGCAACCCGGAGAAAGACCTTCGGATCGTCCACGTCGCCGGCACCAACGGCAAGGGCTCGGTCGTGGCGATGACCGCTTCATGCCTGCGCTCGGCCGGGTACGCCGTCGGCGTCTATACCAGCCCGCACCTGGTCGATATCCGCGAGCGGGTGCAGATCAACGACCAGATGATCTCGCACGCCTCGTTCTCCGAGCACCTGCACCGAGTGGGCATGGCGTCCCAGAATCTCCCATCAGACCTGGGAGAAGCGACGTTCTTCGAGCTGATGACCGCGATGGCGCTGCTGTACTTCGCGGAGGAGGCCGTCGATGCGGTGGTGCTGGAAACCGGCCTCGGCGGTCGTCTGGACGCCACCAATGCCGTGACTCCCGATGTCACGGCGATCACGAAAATCGATTTCGACCATCGCGTGTTTCTCGGGGAGACGCTCGAGGAGATCGCCGCGGAAAAGGCGGGCATCTTCAAGCCCGGCGTGCCCGCTCTGACCATCGCTCAGACCCCCGAGGTCATCGAGGTCTTCCGCAAGAAGGCCGAGGAGGTCGGGTGCACGCTCGAGGTGCTGGGGCAGGAGATCGAGTTCTCCAGCCGCTTCGAGGCGAACCAGCAGCTCGGCCCGCACATGCGCATCGGCCTGACCACCGACCGCTCGAACTTCGAGCACGTCCCGGTCCCGCTCCCCGGAGAGCACCAGGCCCAGAACTGCGGTCTGGCGCTCGCCATCCTGGACAAGCTCGGGGCCGGCGGGTTCGAACTGCCCGAGATGCGCGTGCTCGAGGGCCTCGAATCCACGGTCGTGCCCGCCCGCATGGAGATCGTTCGTGGCGAGCGTCATCGCGTGCTCCTCGACGGGGCGCACAACCCCTCGGCCCTCGCGGCGCTGGTCAAGGCGATCGGGGCCCATGTCCCGTACGACTCGCTGATCATGATTTTCGGCTGCGCCGCGGACAAGGACGTCGATTCGCTGCTCGAACAGGTCTCCCTGTCGGGCGACAAGGTCGTCTTCACGAAGTCCAAGGGGAATCCCAGGGCCGCCGACCCGCACGACCTTGCGCGCCGATTCGAGTCGAAATACCCGAAGATGTACCAGATCGCGGATACGCTTGAGGAGGCGCTGGTCATCGCCGAACAGGCGGCCGGGCGCGATGATCTGGTCGTGGTGACCGGTTCGTTCTACCTGGTCGGCGAGGCCAAGAAGTATCTTCGCCAGCAGGCCGATCGCGCGGCGGCCGCCGCCAAGTAACTCGCTCTGGCGAGAGAGGATTGGTTCATGTTCCGTTGCCCGGCCACCGGCCGATCGTCCAAGTCCGCGATCCTCGGTCTCGCGTTGCTCCTTTCCGGGGCCATGGGCGGTTGCGCCCACGTCGAAGGGCGGACGGTTCTGCTCCAGGGTGCAAACATCGGTGAACGGATTTCGCCCGAGCGCGTGCAGGTGATCGCGGCTCAGGCCGATTCCGACCGTTTCGAGCGGATCGCCCAACTGCAGTACCGGACCGACGGGGACAACTTCGACGGCAACGCCGAGAAGGTGCTGGTCGATCGGCTCAAGGAAGAGGCCGCCGCCCTTGGCGCGGACGTGCTGCTGGACCTTCGGATCGTCGTCGAGGAAGACGGCGTTGAGACGACCGTCACCGAGCAGACCTACGGCGATATCAACCCCAGCGATCGCGACCGGCGCTGGGGCACGACGACCACCACCGCCCGGATCCGGAGCGGACCGGCGTTTCGCACGGTGGCGACGGCGGTCGCCGCCCGTCGGCGCTGACGCTAGCCGGGTCGGGCGCGAGCGGTTGCTACACTGCGTTCATGGCTGAACCGAGCACCACATCGCCGGCGTCGAGCACCCCGGCTCACCGCTATACCCCCGATCTGGCGGGCGAAATCGAGACCCGCTGGCAGGCGTGGTGGGACGCGAACGACACGTTCCGCCAGCCCAATCCCGGCGAGGACGGCTTCGTGGCCGATCGCCCGAAGTTCTACTGCCTCGATATGTTCCCGTACCCCTCCGGCGCGGGCCTGCACGTGGGCCACCCCGAGGGCTACACGGCGACGGACATCCTCTGCCGGATGAAGATGATGCAGGGCTTCAACGTCCTGCACCCGATGGGCTGGGACGCTTTCGGCCTGCCCGCGGAGCAGTACGCCATCCAGACCGGCGTTCACCCCGCGATCACGACCAAGCGGGCGATCGACAACTTCCGGCGCCAGCTCAAACGCTTCGGCTTCGGCTACGACTGGTCGCGCGAGTTCGCGACCATCGACCCGGACTACTACAAGTGGACGCAGTGGATCTGGCTGCAGGCGTACACCAGTTGGTTCGACGAATCGGTCGAGAACCGCGAGGGCTCGACCGGCGCCGCGCGACCGATCTCCGAACTCGTCGAGAAACTCACCGACGAGCGCGTGCTCATCGGCCCGGGCGGCGAGTTGGTCCACGCCGGGTTGGAGCGATCGACCGAGTCGGTGGGGGGGCATCGCGTCGGCTATCGCACGTGGTCCGAACTGGACGAGGACGAGCGCGAGGCGGTCATCGACAACGCGCGGCTTGCGTACCTGGGTGAGCAGACGGTCAACTGGTGCCCGAAGCTCGGCACCGCGCTCGCCAACGAGGAAGTCATCGATGGGCGCTCCGAGCGTGGCGGCTTCCCGGTCTATCGCAAGCCGCTCCGCCAGTGGATGTTCCGGATCACCGCGTTCGGCGACCGGCTGCTCAAGGGGCTGGAAGGCCTGGACTGGCCGACCTCGACGGTCACCATGCAGCGCGAGTGGATCGGGCGGTCCGAGGGCGCGGAAATCGACTTCGAACTCGATGTTCCCCAACCGATGGTCGAAGCGCTGTCCTCCGACGGCGCGCCGGGGGCGCTGCGCGTCTACACGACGCGCCCGGACACGCTCTTCGGTGCGACCTACATGGTCGTGGCGCCCGAGCACCCGCTGGTGGCGCTCGCGCTGTCGTCCCCGCTGGCCGAAACGAACGTGGAGCAGCTCCGCGCGTACGTGCACGAGGCCAGCAACCGTTCGGACGTCGACCGCCAGGAGGCCAAGAAGAAGACCGGCGTGTTCACGGGCGTGTACGCGGTCAACCCCGCCACGGGCGAGCGGATCCCGGTGTGGACCGCGGACTACGTTCTCATGGGCTACGGCACCGGCGCGATCATGGCGGTCCCGGCCCACGACCAGCGCGACTTCGAGTTCGCGCAGGCCTACGGCATCGAAATCCGCGACGTGGTCTACCCCTCGCCCCTGTTCCCGCTGTGGTGGCTGGGCAACCACGCGACGCGCGAGCAGATCGAGTCGGTGTACCCGGGCGATGAGGACGGCTGGCGCATCGTGCTCGCCGATTTCCTCGGCTACGTGACCGGGCGCAAGACGCCGATCAGCGAGTACCCGGAAGCGATGAAGCTGATCCTGACGCGTCGGCGCACGCCGTCGGCCGGGCCGAGCAACACGCACGAGGGTCGCGCGATCCGCGGCGCGGTCGTCGAGAGCTGGCTCGACACGATCCGTGACATGAAGTACGCCTCGATCGAGAACTACATGGAGCGGGCGCGCCAGCCGCGCCGGAGCGTGCGCCTCGGCGAGGCCGACAGCGAGCACGGCATCAACGTGGCGTCGGCGAACGACGAGGTCTCGCTGAACGGCCTGCGCACGCCCGAGGCGAAGAAACGCATCATCGCGTGGCTCGAGAAGAAGGGCCTCGGCCGCGGCAAGGTGAACTTCAAGCTGCGCGACTGGCTGTTCAGCCGCCAGCGCTACTGGGGCGAGCCGTTCCCGATCGTGTTCGACGAGCAGGGGCGTCACTACCCGGTGCGCGAGGATGCGCTGCCGGTGGTGCTCCCGGAGATGGCCGACTACCAGCCGATCGAGTCCGACGACCCGACGCCGCTGCTCGGCGAGGCGACCGACTGGATCCAGACGACCGCCGGCGAGGCGGGCGTGGACCCGGACCTGCTCGACCCCGAGACGCCGGTGCGGCGCGAGGCGAACACGATGCCCGGCTGGGCGGGGTCGTGCTGGTACTTCCTGCGCTTCTGCTTACCGAGCGAGGACGGGCGGTTCGCCTCGACCGAGGCCGAACGCTACTGGATCGGCGAGAACGGCGTGGACCTGTACGTCGGCGGCGCGGAGCACGCGGTGCTCCACCTGCTCTACGCGCGGTTCTGGCACAAGATCCTGTTCGACCTCGGGCACATCGAGTCGCCCGAGCCGTTCCGCAAACTGTTCCACCAGGGGCTGATCCTCAGCCACGCGTTCCAGCGCGGGGACAAGTCGCTGGTTCCCGTCGACGAGGTCGAGGAGCGCGGAGACGGTTTCGTTGAGAGCGCGACCGGTGAGTCGGTCACGCAGATCGTCGCGAAGATGAGCAAGTCGCTGCGCAACGTGGTCAACCCCGACGACATTATCAAGGAGTTCGGCGCCGACTGCTTCCGTCTCTACGAGATGTACATGGGCCCGCTCGACGCGTCAAAGCCGTGGGCGACCAAGGACATGGTCGGCCTGCAGCGATTCCTGCAGCGCGTGTGGCGACTGGCGATCGACGAGGAGACCGGCGAACTCGCGACGACCGACGACCACAACGACACGGTCGAGAAGCAGCTGCACCGGACCATCGCCAAGGTCGGCGAGGACGTGGAGCGCCTCGCGTTCAACACGGCCATCGCCTCGATGATCGAGTTCGTCAACACCGCCTCGAAGGAGGGCGGCGTGAACGTCGACCAGCTCAATCGGTTCACGCGCGTCCTCGCGCCGTTCGCGCCGCACATCGCCGAGGAGATCTGGTCGCGCATCGGCCAGTCCGCCCCGGTCTCCCGCGCGCCGTGGCCTTCGTTTGATCAGTCGATGCTCAGCGACGACACCATCGAGGTGCCGGTGCAGGTGCTCGGCAAACTGCGCTCGAAGATCATGGTCAGCGCCGATGCCGACGCCAAGACGATGGAAGCCGCGGCGCTCGCCGACGAGAAGATCCAGCAGTTCATTCAGGGCAAGACGGTGCGCAAGGTCATCGTTGTGCCGGGGCGGCTGGTCAACATCGTGGCGAACTGAGGCGGGGACCGGGCGAGCGGTTAACGAGCGTCGTCGCCGGACCCGAGTTCGGTGCGGAGTTCGACGACCCGCTCACGGAGTGAGGCGATCTCCTCTTCGGCGACCCGACGCTCTGCGGCCGGGGTGGTCGAATCGGTCACCCGTTTGGACAACTCGAGGATCCGCGCCTGGGACGCGGCGATCTCTCGGGCGAGTTCGGCCAATCGCCCCGCATTTTGGTTGGGTTGCGGGTCACCCACCACGCGCACCGACTCGACCTTGATCTCTCGGGTTTGACGTCCGTTCGCGACACCGACCCGCTCGATGCCGATCCGTTGGATGTTGATGTTGCGCAACTGCTTGGCGATGATCGCCTGGTTGCGGAAGCCGGCCGGGTTTTCGTCGGCCGGGAAGAACGCACCGCGGGCGAGGAATGGGAATCGGAGGTCGAGCGACTGCACGACACGCCCGTGGAATCCCACGTTGCGTGGCTTGCTGGCGTCGCGGACAACCATCGCGTCCTCGAGCGGATTGAAATTCATCCGGGTCAGCAGGGCGTCCCAAGCGCGCTGGCGGTCGAGTGAACTCATCGGCGCTGAGGTCCTGAGGGTCGTCCATTCGCCCAGTTGGACGTCGGTCTCGACGACCTCGAAGCCTTCCGGGCACTCGGAGAGCGTGATACCGTTGCTGGCCAAGCCGCGCGCTTCACCGATTTCAGCCACCAGCCGAGCCTGTGCCGCAAGATCCTGCGGCCGGTAGACCGTCAGTCGCACGGTCTCGTACGGGTTGTGCGAGAAGATCAACGGGCGCAACTCGTCTCGCGCCAGAGAGGGCATCGGGTTGAGCTGGATGCCCGAGACGGCCACGATGATGTCGCCGGTCTGCAGAGAGCCGTCCATCTTGGCGGGAAAGCCGTCGTGGACTTCTTCAACCATCGGTAGCCCGCCGGCCGGAGCGAACGTGATGCCGATCGCGGGTCGTGGTGCCTCGAAGAACCGGGCGCGATGGATCGCGAGCGCGCGACGACGAACTTCCGGGATCTCGGTCTCGATGCAGAGTTGGAGCAGGTCCATGTCCGAGATCGTCACATCGGCGCGGATCTGCTGGGTGGCGAGTTGGCGTTCCTCATAACTGTCTGCGCCGAGTCGCGCCTCGAGGGACGAGAGGTCGGTGCTGGCGTCGGCGAACGCGGGCGCGCTCAGGGCGCTGATTACAGCGATCAGTGCGGCTGACATGGTTCGACGGTATCGCACGCTCAACTCCTCGCAGCGGGTCCGGAGGCGTCATGCCTCGACATCACCCGCCATCAAGTCTAGTCGAGTACGCCCGCGAGTCTCTCCCGATTGTCGAGAATCCAGCCGGCTTTTCCTTGCACCATCTGGAGAACGCTGGACGCGTCGTGACCCCCGAATCGGCCCGTCGCGGCGATCGGGGCCGATGCCTCGGCGATCAGGGATTCCACCATCAAATCGGGCAACGCCCGCAGTTCCGCCGTCGAGAGCAGGGTGGAGCTGCGCTGCTGCATGCACTGTTCGTAACCCGTCAGGGTCGCCTTGAACCGCTCGAGGTGCATCTCCACCGGCCACTCGTGGGGCGGTTTCCCGGAAGTGACGGTCATCGAGCACTGCAGGGCGGCGCTGGCCAGATCCACGCAACGGACGTCGGTCCGGGCCGTTTCGTAGTCGATCACGGCGGCGAGGCGGTCG
>CAXAVQ010000001.1:0-25506 GCA_963971985.1 uncultured bacterium | reverse complement strand
CCGCGCGCGTCTCGGTTGATCGAGACGATGCTCAGCGATTTCGGCGCGTTCGATCCAGACGGCTCGGTGCCGCAGCCGTCAGGGATGATCGATTCGGTGTTTGTGTTCGGGATCTCCGGGTTGCTGTTGGAATCGCCGATCGAACCTCGCCTGGAGCGATCCTTGCGGACCCGGCTGAACTCGATCGCGAGTGGTGTCGGCTTGAGCGTAAACGAAAGAGACTTCGAAGCTCTGGTCGCCATCGCGCTCACGGCGCTCGCGGACAAGGGCGTGCCCCACGCATCGGATTCATCCGGCGCCGGCCCCGAGGCCTTCTGGCGGACATGGTTGGTGATGGCCGACGCGCTCCCGGCGGACCGTTCGCGAGACCTGAAGCTCACGGCAATCGAGTCGATCGTTGAGCGTGGAGAAGAGCCGACGTTCCATCGCCCGACCGGTGTGACTATCGCGACGCTCGTTGGATCACTGGACTGGCGGGCTGCCGGAGCCTCGGAGCTCGGATCGCGCCTGCTCGCGTGGTTCGACGACCGCGAGGGGTTTTCCGACGAGGCGTTGAGCGTGATCACGTCGGAACTCGTAGACGGAGCGCACCTGCCCATGCTCGGCCCTGACATGAAGCTTGGCGGCAGCGCGAGCCCCGACGCCAGGCGCGCGCTCAGGGACCGGTACGCGGTGCGCTTCGGCCTGCCGCAGATCGGTGACGGCAGACTGTTCGTCGCGGAATGGGTCGGGTTCGCCAACGAACAACTCGATTCATCACTCGCGACCGGTGACCGCGACGCGCTGGACGCGGCGGTGAGAGCCGCGTTCCTCAACGCGTCGGCCTCGCTCTGGCTCGATTCGGATGAGGGCGGAGCCCGCTCGGCGCTCGAACATGTGCGCACCGGGCTTTCAGGATTCGTCTCCGGATCCGGAGGGCCAGTGAGCTTCGGCAACCAGCGCCCCTCACGAGCCGACGGGGAATGGGCGGCCCGCTACCTGCTCGCGCGGCGCAGCGCCGACGATCGCACCCGACTGCTGTACGAACTCGAGAACACGGGCGGACCGGCGGGGGCTGCCGATGCCGACGTGCTCGCAGAAGCCGCCAGTTACTCGACACCGATCGAGATCCGCCGGCAGGCGCAGCAGATCGTGATCGCCTACAGCGGTTGTTCTGAAGTCGTTCTCGGTCTGTTGGAGGTGCTCCCGCGTGCCGCCGCCCAGAGCGGCGTTTCTGAGATGATCGCGGATGTGACCGGTCGGGTTCTGCCCGATGTCGACGACCAGGACTGGGAATTCGAAGCCCGCAAGGCTCTGGTCGCACGCGCTTTGGAACTGCTCGCCGAGGAGGAGCAGAGATACCTCGACGTCGCGCGGACCGCGCTCGAGCGATCGGTCTCGATCCGGGTCGACGCGTTGCCTCAGCCTCAGGCCGATCCGACCGGAGATTCGTTCGGCGCCGGAGGACTCGACTCGATCGACGCGGGCAATGGTGGTCCTGATGAATCGGTGCCGGTGATCGAGGAGTACGTCGAACGATTGCTGTCGCTCTGTCGCCGGTACCCTCAGCGCGCCCGAACGTTCGCCACGCTGACCGAATTGCAGTCGCGTCGAGTATGGCGTGAGCGATTGGCGAGCGGTGCGATCGCCGGGTACGTCGCCGACGGCACGAGCGCGTTGGAACTGCTGGCCTACGCGACCACAGCCGAGCGACCGGGTGACGCAGAGCGCATCGGCGCCATCATCGAACAAGCGGCGTCGGCGCGTCGGGCGGCCGTCAGCGCCTGGCAGCAGATCGCGATCAACGAGCGCGCGATGCTGCGACTGAACATCCTGAGACTCGGCGCGGGGGCGACACCATGAACAGGGCCTTCAGGCGTATCATCAATGCGTTGGGCTTCTCGCTTCTCGCGTTGACCTGTGTTGTCTCAGGATCGCACGCGTTCTCCGAGCGCGGAGTTTCGCCCGGCCCCGTCGAGAGCGGCGTGTTCGATCTCGCCGATCGTTTGGCCGCGCTGTCACCGGCTCGCCCGATGGATTACTTCCGCCTCGCTGAAGAACTCGCCTACCTTTCGGCGACGTCGCCGAATCAGCGGACCACGGCGATCCGGATGGCCGAACAGCTGTACGTGCTGTCCTACGAACTCGACCGGGCAGACGGGGGGAATTCGGCGCTCGGTCCGAGCGTGTGCCTCGCCCTTGCCGACCTGGCTCCGCCCGACGAGCGGGACTGGCTTCTGGCTATCGCGGCATCGTTCGGACAAGCGGGAGCCTCGGGCATCGAACTCGATCAGAACACCGGGCGCACCGAGGACAGAGCGCGCCTGGACGCCGCCGAAGCGATCGGGCGTTTTCGGGCCGTCGAGCGTCGGCCGCTCTCGGCGATCATGCGTAGGGTTGATGTAAGGCGACAGCTGATCGATGCCGGCGTTCCCACCCGAGACGCGGACTGGGTGATCGGGCTGCTGCAGGCCGGGCTGGAAAGACCGTATTGCCCGGAGTGTCGCAACCAGCGTCTCGTGCGAACGGGCACGCCAGATCAGTCCGTGGAACAGTCGCTTTGCACGACGTGCTTCGGCAATCCCGAGCCGGATCCGCCGCTGAACGAGGACGAGATGCGCCGGCTGCTCGGCATCGAGGCCCGGCTGCTGAACGCCAAGCCGCGCACTTGGACGGCCGAATCGCTTGTGGGTGGCGCTGACCCGTTGAACGATCTCGATCCGTCCGGGCTCGCCGACCGCTACGGCGTGGACGCCGAGAAGCCGTACTGGGTTTCGCGTGGTGACGCCGCGCTCGCCGGGACATGGCGAGAGCGCCCGGACGGCGATTAACTCAGTTCTTCTTCGATGTACGCGAGTTTCGTGGAGACGATGTCGAGAATCTCCTGAAGCTGGTTCTCGGTGGCGACGTCCCAGCAGGCCCACACCACGGCATCGATGCGGTTTCCGCTCTCGATGCCATCCCGAATCGTCTTCTTCATCCGACGCAGGGGAAGGCGTTGGATCATGTCCGTCGTGAGCGGTACAGAGATCTTGATACTGTTCGGATCCGGCACGAGGTACGCGAACGCGCGGGTCGGGTCGTTCGGGTGCTCGAAGACGAGCGTCCAGCGCCAGGGAAGCCCCTGCCACGCCAAGCGCTCTTCGACCGAGTTGCGCTCTGAAACGGCCCGTCGGGCTTCATCGAAGAGGTCGGTGGAGGCCGCATCGTAATGAGCGCGCAACTGCTTGATGTCGGGCTTCGAGAAACGGTCGGTCCAAGGCAATCGGTCACCGGAGAGCGAGCGAGCCTTCGCGTCAATCTGCACCATGGTGCTCCTCTTTCGTAGAGACAGGGCGGTCGGAAAGCGGTTGGTGTGCTATCCAGACGCTTGAAGAGCCCGCGAGGTTCGATTCCACAGTCTATTCGCATTTTGTACGGATAGCAAGCCTCATCGGCCCGGATCGTGGCAGATCGCGGAATCTGCAGGCTTATTCGTATACGATGCCGGTCGCTTTCTAGTGAGGATCACCCGTGAACGACGCACCGAAGTCCACCGCGACCCAATCGCTCGACGACGAACTGGACCTGACCAGCGCGCACGTCCTGCTGGTGGACGACCACGAGCAGAATCTCGATCTGCTCCAAGCCTATATCGAGGATCTGGGCTGTCGCATCTCGACCGCACGAGACGGGGTGGAAGCGAAAGAGGCGATCGAGCGGGACCAGCCGGATCTGATCCTGCTGGACGTGATGATGCCGCGGATGTCGGGGTTCCAGCTCTGTGAAAAGCTCAAAGCGGCGCCGGAAACCAGAGACATCCCCATCGTCATGGTCACCGCTCTGTCGGAAGTCGGCGATGTGGAGCGTGCGGTGGAAGCGGGTGCGGACGACTTTCTCACCAAGCCGGTCCATCGCGTCGAACTGATGACGCGCGTGAAGTCGCTCCTTCGCGTCCGCCTGCTGCGTCGTCAGCTCGAGGCGACACTCGATGAGATGAAGCAGATGCGTGCCGAGAAATCCGACGACGCCTGACACGGCGTCGGCGCGGACTCAATACGGCGACGGCACGGCCTCCGTGATCGCCGGGTTCCGCGGGTCGCGCACCCAGACCGATTCGGACGAGCGTGGTTCGTCCTGGCGCAGCAGGCGTTCCAGGTACTGCAGGAGTGCCGTCTGATCGAACCGCTCGAGCCAGGCGACGCTGACGGTGCGGTTGATCCTCGTGATCTGCTCCAGCAGTTGTTCCCTGGTCAGCGCCCCGAATCGCTTTGTGATCCGAATGAACGCCGTGCCGACTTCTGTCTGGGCCACCATGTCGTTTCGCCTCCGTGCTCTTTGCCTCGCCCTTGTGTGGGCGATGCTCGCGTGATGAGTACTTTCGGAAGAACCCCGTCGAGGCGATGAGCCGATAACCACAAGGGACGGAACCCGCTGCAACATCTCGTGCGCCCCACAAGGTGTTGGGGAGGGCGACGGTTCGGCACCACAGAGATCGCGCCTGGAGGCTCGGTGCTGGTGCGGTGGTAGCACCCTTTCTGGTTTTCGCGGGTGATCGAGCGTCTCGTCGACCGAATCCCCGGGCAGTTCGCCACAAGCCACGCGACTCCTATGGCGCGCCGGGCTCCGGCCGGGCCGGGCGGGCAAAGTCACTACAATGACGCCATGAAAGCGGTTCTGATCGAGAAACAGGGGGCCCCGGTCGCCCCGAATATCAACTCAGTACACGATGCCGACAAGCGTGTCAGTGGTCTGGAGGAGACCCCCGCAGGGGGCGTCCAAATCCGTACTCACGCCTCGGCGCTCAACCACATGGACATCTGGGTCGGCATGGGCATTCCCGGCGTTGACCTGACGTATCCCAGGGTGTCCGGCTGCGACGCCTGCGGCACGGTCGAGAAGGTCGGTGCTGGCGTTTCCGACGAGTGGCTCGGCAAACGGGTCGTATTCAACGCGGCGGTCGAGATCAAGCGTAGCCCGAACCCGGGCGAACCGACCGGCGCGACGCTTGCTCCCGAGTACGAACTGATCGGCGAGCACCACCACGGAGCCCATCGGGAATTGTTCGAGGTCCCGGCGACGCACATCGCCGAGGTGGGCGAGGGGGTATCGGATACCGACGCTGCGGCGTTCGGGCTGACCGCGCTGACCGCCTACAGCATGATGATCACCAAGGGTGGTCTGCGTCCGGGGCAGACGGTCCTTATCACCGGGATCGGTGGGGGCGTCGCGCTCGCCGCTCTAGCGATCGCGAAGTGGATGGGTTGCCCGACGGTCGTCACCAGTCGGCACCAGTGGAAACTCGACCGCGCGTCCGAACTCGGTGCGGAGCATGGCATCCTCGACGAGGGGCAGGACTGGTCGAAGCAAGTCCGCTCCTGGTCGCACAAACGCGGTGTTGATATGGCGGTCGATTCGATCGGCAAGCCGACGCACCTGAACTGCATCAAGTCGCTCGCTCGCGGCGGGGCGTTCGTCACTCCGGGCAACACGGGTGGCCCAAAGATCGAGTCGGATCAGGCCCGGATCTTCTGGAACCAGTTGCGGATCTTCGGCTCGACCATGGGTACTCCGGACGAGTTCCGCGAGGTCGTCGCCCTGCTGAACGCCGGGCACCTGCGTCCCGTCGTTGACCAGGTCTTCAAGTGGAGCGACGCCCGCGATGCGTGGGCTCGCCTTGAGGCCCAGGACCAGTTCGGAAACATCGTCCTCGACTGGACGCACTAACTACACATCCCCCGATCGCGAGGATTTCCTTTCATGTCATCACTTCTCGCCGGCAAGACCGGTCTCGTCTTTGGTGTCGCCAACGACCGTTCATACGCGACGCATATCGCCGCTGCCCTCGCCGAGCATGGCGCGACCTGCGCGTTCGGGCATCTACCCGGCGACAAGAACGAACGACGCACATCCAGGGCGGTCGAAAAACTCGGGATCTCCGATCCGTGGCTGTGCGAGTGCGATGCCGGGGACGATGACTCGATCGACAAGGCGTTTGAGAAGTACGCCTCGGACTTCGAGCGGCTGGACTTCGTGATCCATTCGATCGCGTTCGCCGATCGCGAGTGGCTGCGTCCGGGCATGTTCAACAAAACGCCGCGTCAGGCGTACCTGTCGGCCATCGACATTTCGGCCTACACGCTCAGCGCGTTCGCCCAGCGCGCAAAGCCGCTGATGGAAAAAACTTCGGATGCGAAGCCGCAGCCGGGCGGCTCGATTCTCGGCATGTCCTACTACGGCTCGGAGAAGGTTGTCAGCGGCTACAACGTCATGGGCGTGGCAAAGGCGGCTCTCGAGTGCACCAGCCGGTACCTGGCGGCGGAACTCGGGGAATCCGGGATTCGTGTAAACACCATTTCAGGGGGTCCGCTTCGCACGCTGGCGGCCTCCGCCGTCGGCGGGATCGACGCGATGCTCGACGAAACCCCGAAACACGCCCCGCTCCGACGGAATGTCGAGGGCTCGGACGTCGGTGGGACGGCGGCCTTTCTGGTCTCTGATCTGTCCGCCGGTATCACCGGTGAAAACATCTATGTCGATTGCGGAATCAATATCATTGGAGCAGCGGGGTGACCCTGCCTGCTCGCTGAAGAGTCAACAGACAGTTCATTCCCGGTGCTCGAGGAGGAGAACCATGAGACCGTTCCGAACACGTGCGTTTGCTTCGCTGACCTGCGCTGTTGCCGTCGCCTCGGCACCGATGGCAGTGGCCCAAGACAATGGCCAGGACCAGCAGTCCGCTTCGCCAGTCGTCGCGATGAATTCCGCAGGCTTGGATGCCTGGCTGAGTTCGGACAAGGATCGGGCTCTGCGTGACCTGCTCCGGCTGATTGGTCCGAGACTCTCTGAGCTCCCGGCTGAGTTGGAGCGACTCGGTGTCGAAGAGGCTGACGAGATTCCGGCGGGGCTCCTCGATTCGGCGTGGGAGATCCTGTCGCGACCCCAGGCGTTTGAACTCCGCTTGAATCTCAACCGCATTCGGGAACAGTCCGTCCCGGTGGACGTGCGCTGGGCCGCGACGACGACGGATCTGACATCTGCTTCGAACGCGGTCGGCGTGGTTCGGAACGCGCTGCGAGACGCCCCGATCGATTTTCGTATGTCGGATGAGCCAGGCACGTTCATCGCTGATACCCCGGCGCTCCCGGTGTACTTCGGCGCAAAGCGGGCGAACGGCAGCCCGGTGATGTTCCTCAGCACCGAAGACGGCAAGATGCCGGAAATGACTGCTCGGTATGCAGCGTTGCCCGAAGGGGCCACGCAGACCTTCGGCCTGCGATTCGACCTCGGGCAATTGACGCCGGTGATCGGTATGCCGATTGGGTTGGCGCCTCCCATCGTCGGTGAGTTGCTCATGGAAGCCGGGCTGGTCGGGTGGGAGGCGACGCGATTCGATCTGGCGATTGGCCACGACGATTCGCTGACGCACGCGACCGTTCGGATGACCGGAGCCGCTCGATCCGCTCGTCTGCTCGCGATCGATCCGGAGCGGACGCTCTCCGACGGGGACTTTGGGCTCATCCCCGAGGACGCAACCGTTGCATCTCTGGGCCTCTACGACGCTTCGAAGACGTTCGATCTTGCCCGTCGAGTCATGGAGTCGCTCGGCGTGTGGGAAGAGTTCCAGCGCGGCATGCGTGAAGAAGCCGAGATCGATCCGGCGACCATTGAGGCGTTCATCCGAAGCATTGGGGACGTCTGGGTCTACTACCAATCCGATTCGACCGGCGGTGGCGAGTTCGCATCCGGCGTTATGAGCGTCACGCTTCGTGACCGAGCGACGTTCGAACAGGCGCTGTCGACGGCGATTGGCAAGGCCAACGCACTCGGTGCCCAAGAGGGCAAGGGGTACGTCCGGATCCGTTCCAGCGAGGCCGGCGGCGTCACGATATACAGCCTGACCTCACCCGGACTGCCGTTCCCGGCCGAACCGACCCTCGCGATCCATCGCGATCGGGTGTACGTCGCCCTGTCGGTTCCGTCGCTCATGGCGGCGATCGATCAGGTCTCTTCCGACCGCTCGATCGCTGATCGGGAGGGCCTGCTCGATCTGACCGGCGGTTCGTTTGACGGAATCGCCGGATTCAGCTTCATGGATACCGAGCGCTACGCCCGCCGAGGCTATGGCACGATGAACCATCTCGTTGCGGCTCTGGTGAACGGAGTCCGCTCACCGTCCAGCGATCGTGAGCCTTACGACCGGGGCATCATGATGCCTTCGTACAACGAGTTGATGAAGGGCGTCGTGCCGACCGTCACGGTGACCCGGTGGGATGGCGAGGACCTGCTCGTCACCTCCAAGTCCGATCGCTCGGTGACCGTACAACTCGCCGCGGGCCTAGGTCGCGCCAATCTCGGAGCGATGTCGAGCCAGTTCCTGCCGATGATGTTCGCCGGGGGTGCGTCGAGCTTCCGGGAAGCGACGTTCGAGGCACGCAGCGCGGCAGATCAGGCGAGGTCCTCGGTGAATGTCCGTCAGGTTCTCATGGGCGCCATGATGTACGCCGAGGAGAACGAAGGTCGCATGCCCGAGTCGGTCGAGGACCTCGTGGAGGCGGAGTTTCTGGAGCGTGACGCGATCCAGTCGCCTTACGGCGCGATGATGGACGGGCGTCCGGACATCGTGCTGCGTTCGGATCTCGGCATGATGCCCGAGTTCCGTGCGGATGTGGTCATCGCCATCGACCGGTCGGCGCTCGAATTCACCGATGGGACCGCAGTGGGTTTCGCCGATGGTCACGTCGAATGGCACGATCGCTGGTCGTTGATGCAACTGCTCCAGTCACCTGAAAACGAGGGCGCGATGGAGAGCTTCGACCTGTTCTGATCTCAGAGCGAGAGCACTTCGAGTTGGTGATCGAGCGTGTCGAGTGCTGCGGCGAGGTACGTTGGGTGACCTTCCCGGTCGAGGAACGCGGGCACGCACGATGCCAGAAGGATCCTGCGTATACAGGCGAGCTGGGTGTAATCGTCGGTTGGCAAACCGGCGTCCCGTCGGGCTCGGGCGATGAGCGAGACGGGTTTGATCTTCTTCATGACGTCGCGGTTCGCCCAGTACTGTCGCTCGAGGTAGACCGCGTCTTCGATCCAATGGCCGCAACGGACGTTGGCGAAGTCGAAGAGCACCGCTTCCTGCTCCGACTCGGCGGTCCCGTTCTCTTTCCAAGGCGAGTCCGATGATCGGAGCATGAGGTTGGCGAGGTGGAGGTCGCCGTGGCACCAGGCGTTCACGGGTCTCGTGTGCCACTTGATGAGCATACGGTCCAGCACGCGCTGGACCTGGTGGATGGTGTTGGACCATCGTTGCGCATCGGGGATTGCGTTGACCTTGGCCGACTCGCGAGCCTTGCTGATCAGATCCTGCCAGTCGGCCGTCGTCTCGTGCTCCTGGAGCGGCCAGCACTGCTCGGCGTAGCGGTAAAACTGTGCGAGCGCTGCGGCGCAGAGCCGGAACGTGGTCTTTGACGGGTCGGACTTGAGCGGCTCGCCGTGCATGCGTTCCATGACCACCCAGGCCATATCGAATGAGCCGAGTTCCGTGCCGTGGTAGGCGATACGCGGTGTGGGGGCTGGGACCTCACCTAGGCCAACGAGCACTCGGTACTCACGAGGTCCGACGGGGAACTTGATGACGACTTCCCTTTCGGATTCGGCGGGATCCGATGGGTCGAGCGCTCCGTACGCGGTGGCGGCGCCGCCTCGCTGCCAGTCCGTTCGGAACCAGCGAACGTCCCGGAGTCGCCCGTCGCACGCGGCGTTGAGCTGCGGGAGCAGCGCCGGGCCGAGGGAACTGCCGGGCTTGGGTGGCTCGTCGCTCAACCGCCGTGCCTCCTTTCGATGAGGGCACCTACAACGTAGCAGACGCCCCGGCGCGAGTCGAACAAAATCCGTTCTGCTGACGAGTGAATCGCATCATCGGGTGCTAGTCTTTGCCTCCCATGCCCACGCCCCGGTACGACATCCTCGCGCTCGACCTCGACGGCACACTGCTCGGACCCGACGGCACGGTGTCTCAGGCCAACGCGGACGCCGTTGATGAGGCCCGTCGCGCGGGGATAGAGGTCGTTCTCTGCACGGGACGGGGCTATCGGGAGTCTGGAGCCGCGATCGAGGCGATTCATGCCGACCGCGTCGCCACGGGACGCACGATCGCGCCGGTCGTGGTCTCGGGCGGAGCGATGATCGTCGACGCGAGTCGTGACCGAACGATGCACCGCTGGCCGCTCGGCGAGTCGCTCGCGAGCGAACTGTGCGACCTCTTCGCGGAAATGGGACGAGCGCCGCTTCTGCTCAAGGATTTCGATGCGGCCGGGTTTGATTACCTCGTGATCAATTCCGGGCCTGTCGAGCCGCCGACCCAGTGGTGGTTCGAACACATGCCGGTGGAAGTGCGATTCGTTTCTTCGTTGGCGGAGGACGAGCACCCGGAGCACACGGTGCGAGTCGGCTTTGCGGCGGGGACCGAGACGATGCGTGATCTGGCCGAGGCGGTTCGCGAGCGATTCGGGAGGCGCGCGGTTATTCATGCTTTCGCCGCGGTGTCGAGCGTTGAGGACCGTGTCGGACCGGACGGCCGGCCGATCGTCGGCAAGGATGAGAACATCCACCTGCTGGAGGTCTTCGACGCTCAGGTCAGCAAGTGGACCGCGATCCACCGCCTTGCCCTCGAGCAGGGTATTCCGAGGGAGCGTGTCGCGGCGATCGGTGATGAGATCAACGACCTCGCGATGATCGAGGGGGCGGGGCTCGGCGTCGCGATGGGCAACGCGATCCCGGAAGTGTCGCAAGCCGCCCAGCGTCACACGCTGCACCACGCCGACGATGGCGTCGCTCATGCCATTGGGCGGATCCTGGCCGGGGAGTGGTAACATCGTGGTGACGATGAAACCCGAAGACCATCAGGACCCAAACGACCCGACGCCGGTGCCGCTGGGCGTGGCGATCGATGATCGGCCGGCGAAACCGACGAAGCCTGGCGCCTCAAACGATGCGGATGACCGCCGGCGTGCGCTGTTGATTATCGCTGGTATTGTCGGAGGTGTTCTGCTCGTGATCATCCTTGGCAACACGGTGCTGCGCCCGTTCATCGCTGCTCAGCACGAACGGGTCCTCATCGGAGTCACCGAGCGACAGGTCGAGGAACTCGCCGATCTCGCGGTCGAGTACTATCGCGACCGGGGCATCGCTCCGACCGGCTATGCGGACCTTTCCTCGGCCGATCGCCTCGAAACGGCAACCGGCAGAGACCAGTGGGGCAGTGCCTTCGTCTTTGATGTTCTGTCCGGGAGCGACGGGACACGCAGCATCAGCGTGCGCAGTGCGGGCCCGGACGGTGAGTTCGGCACCGACGACGATATCGCATCGGAGCGGGCCCTTGTGCCAACAGAAGAGCCGGGAGCCCCGTAGCGGTGCAGACGCTTGCTGAAATCCGATCCCTGCTGGAAGTGCACGGACTCGCGCCGAAGAAGTCGCTCGGTCAGAATTTCCTGATCGATCAGAACCTGATCGCGAATCTGGTGCGGACGTCCGGCGTTTCGCCTGGGGACCTCGTGCTCGAGATCGGACCTGGCACCGGCACGCTGACCGAAGAGCTGCTCGCCTCCGGGGCTGAAGTGATCGCCTGCGAACTGGATGACGGGCTGGTCGGGCTGCTCCGCCACCGATTCTCAGGTGAGATCGAATCCGGCAGGTTGCGCCTTGTCCACGGGGACTGTCTGGAGCGGAAGTCGATGTTGAACTCGGAGATCCGAGAGCAACTCGGAGGGCACCGGTTCCGGCTGGTCGCGAATCTGCCGTACGGCGCATCGAGCCCGCTGATGGTACTGCTTGCGCGAGACGAGCATTGCCTGGGACAGTTCATCACCGTGCAGCGTGAGGTCGCTGAGCGTGTGCGAGCGGTGCCCGGCACGCGTGATTACAGCGAATTGAGCGTGCTGGTGCAGGCCTGTGCGATTCCGGAGAAGATCGCGTCGCTGCCGCCGCAGTGCTTCTGGCCACGCCCGAAAGTGGTGAGCGAGATGCTCGCGATACGCCCCCGATCCGAGGATGAGCGTCCGACGGGGGGGGAGTACGAGGGGCTCGCCACGCTCTGCCGAAGGCTCTTTACCCAGCGTCGAAAGCAGATCGGTGCGATCCTCGGTCGCAACCGAGTTTTTCCGGAGGGGATCGACCCGAGCAGCCGTCCGGAGCAACTCGGTATCGCGGACCTGATCCGACTCTCGGAGTGTCTGCGTGAGGGGTAGCCCCGAGGTGTCGAGCTTCGTTAGGATCCGGTTATGAAGATCGGCATCATCGGCGGCACTGGCATCGGCGAGCGGCTCATGAATCGGATGGAGCCGGAGGGTATCTCCTGTCACCGTCCGGACACACCGTTCGGCTGGCCATCGGCGGAGATCGTTGAAGGCACGGTTCGGACCGCTGGTGGATCCGAGGTCGGTGTTCTGCTGCTGAACCGGCATGGTGTGGGCCACAAGATCCCGCCCCATCGTTTGCCCTACCGGGCCAACATCTTCGCGCTGAAGGAGATCGGTGCGACGCATTTGATCTCGACCGGCGCAACGGGATCACTCCGAGAGGAGATCCGTCCGGGTGACCTGGTGTTGTGCGATCAGGTGATCGACCGGACAGCGATGCGGGCTCGCACGTTCTTCGATGATGCCGCAGTCCACGTGGAGTTCGCCGATCCGTTCTGTCCGGTGATGCGAAGGTGGCTGCTGGATTCGGCGAGCGGCCTGGAGACGACCCTCCACGAGCGCGGGACGTACGTGTGCATCGAGGGGCCGAGTTTCTCGACGCGGGCGGAATCGCACATGCACCGGACGATGGGTGGTGACCTGGTTGGCATGACGGCGATGCCCGAGGCTCGGCTTGCTCGCGAAGCGGAATTGCCGCTGGCGCTGCTCGGTTTGCCGACGGATTACGACTGTTGGCGAGCCAGCAACCCCTCGCAGGAGGCATCGCCATCCCTGCTGGAGGAGATCCTCGCGAATCTGGAGCAGGCCTCCGAGGCAGCGTTCGGGCTCATCGAGGCTGCATTGGGTCGGGCCGGCGAGCTGGAGGGCATCGAATGCCCGGCGCACAACGCGCTGCGTCTGGCGATATGGACCGATAAGGACAAGATCCGCGGCGGGGAGATCGATCGGCTCGCTCCGTGCTGGGGCAAGTACTTCGAATCGGCTTCGATCGTCTGATTAACCAAAAATGCCTTGGAAATTGTCGCCAAATGCGTAGCATGTTGGTTCCGCTCGGGTGCGGGATCGGAGGAGTGCTATGCCGTTTGTTTGCCGTTTCGCCGTAGTTCTTACCGCGTTCATCGCGCTTTGCAGTGTCGGGCATGACGCCTACGCCGGTGACTGCAATCCACAGTGGAGTTCGCTCCCCGAATCGCCTGACGGCTGGGTGTTCACCTCGCTAGTCTTCGATGACGGGAGCGGCGAGTCGCTTTTTGTGGGCGGGATCTTTGCGAACATCGGCGAATTGCCGGCGCAGAACATCGCACGCTGGGATGGCGAGACGTGGCATCCGCTCGGAGAGGGTTTGAACGGCGAGGTGACCGCGCTCGGTGTCTTCGACGATGGAAGCGGTGAGGCTCTGATCGTGGGCGGGTCGTTCACGATGAGCGGCGAGACCGACTTGCAGCACATCGCCAAGTGGGACGGCAGCAACTGGCAGCCGCTCGGGCAAGGACTGAACGGCACGGTCCGCGGGTTTGGTACGTACGACGATGGTGGCACGCCTCTCCTTCTCGTCGGCGGCGACTTCACCCAGGCCGGGGGTGACCAAGCGTTGTCTCTGGCTGCGTGGGACGGTGAGCAGTGGCAGGCGTTCGGGCCCGGGTTCAACGGTGCCCCACGGACGTTCGTGACCTTCGACGATGGGACAGGTGAAGCGTTCTACGTCGGTGGCGACTTCACATCGGTCGGGGGCGTCGAGATCAAACGTCTCGTTCGGTGGGACGGCACGAACTGGGAGCGGGTGAGGTTCGACGGTGAGTATGGGTTCAACAGTCGCATCGAGAAGATGATGGTGTACGACGACGGCGAGGGCGAGGCACTATTCATCGCCGGGCAGTTCACGATCGCCTTCGGCGCACCGGGCAAGCGGATCGTACGCTGGGATGGGTCGTCACTCGAAGAAGTCGGCGGAGGGACCAACCAGCGTGTTCGAGCGATGACTCTTTTTGACAGCGGCGAAGGTCCTCAGGTCCACATCGCGGGCGACTTTGAGACGGCCGGGGGGCTGGCCATGTGGTACGCCAGCCGATGGGACGGGACGCAGTGGCGCGATCTCGACTTCGGGACTGACGATCGCGTCTGGACGCTTACACCGTGGGTTCGCGGCGGCAGCCCCGCGCTGTTCGTCGGCGGATGGTTTACGGAGGCCGGGGGCGAACCGGCCGGCTATCTCGCGACGTGGGGCGGCTGCGTCAGCGAGCCGAATCCGTGCCCGGCCGATGTCAGCGGTGATGGGGCGATCAGCCTCCCGGACCTGAACCTTGTGCTGAGCAATTTCGGGCAGACCACGACCGACGGAGACACAGATGGCAACGGGGTCGTCAACCTCGTCGACCTGAACGCTGTCCTCTCGCAGTTCGGTCAGACCTGCCCTTGAGTTGACCGAACAGTCGCCCGGTTAGGGGTCGCAGGCGCGGTACGTGTCGATAACGGCGCGTTCACCGTCCGCGCCGGCACCGGCGTTGCCGTGCTCCATGCCGATAATCCCGTCAAAGCCACGTGCGTGCAGATCACTAAAGATCTTCGCGTAGTTGATCTCGCCGGTGGTCGGCTCGCGTCGGCCTGGGTTGTCCCCGACCTGGAAGTACGCGATCTCGTTCCACGATCGTCGGATGTTGTCGAGCAGGTTTCCTTCGGTCGCCTGCTGGTGATACACGTCGCAAAGGATCTTGCAGGAGGGGCTGTCCACCCCGCGACAGATCTCGTACGCGTGTCCCATTTCCGCGAGCAGCATGTTGGGGTGATCACGCGGGTTGAGTGGTTCGAGCACCATGACGAGGCCGTGGGGTTCCAGAACGTCGCACGCGCGGCGGAGCGCGTCGATCGCGTATGCGGTCTGGTAGCCGAGAGGCAGGCGCTGTTCGCGCGTTCCGAGCACCACCGTCATCCACTTGGCGTTCACGCGCTTGGCGACATCGACCGCGTTTCGTGTCTCGGAGAGGAACCTCTCGAGGTCGTCGGCGTTGCCGCGCGAGAAGTGCGGCCCCCATGCGGTGCCTGGGTTCAGGACGAAGACCCCCATGGCTTTGGCGAGCCGGACCTGATCCTCAACCGACCGACCCGCCATGCCGTTGTCTTCCCACGCGTTAAAGCCTTCGGACGCCGCGAATTCGAGTTGCGCCACCGGATCCTCGCTGGCAAGGTTGCGGAACATGCCGAAGTGCGGGGCGTAGCGGAGGGTGAACGAGCGGCCTGACTCGCTTTCACGCGAGCCCGCTCCGCTGAGTCCGGGGGCCATCGCCGCGAGACTCGCTGCTCCGGCCGATGCCATGAACGTACGACGATCCATTGGGTTGATTCCTTCTCGCGGGTTCAGATGAGGGGCGTGCGTCCGGGGACGGGTACTTCGGGGCTGGGGAGGTCTCCGAACGCGAACTCGTCGGGCACAATGTCGAGGCCTGAGTTCATGGCCTGCGCCCATGTGACGGTCTTGCCGGTGTACGCGCTCATGCGCCCCATGATCGCGGTCAGCGTGGATTCAGCGACACGCTTCGCCTCGTTGAGGTAGGGGCCGTCGCCGCGAACCGAGCGGAGCAGATTGACGTGCTCGTGTACGTAGGGGTTGCCGTTGTCCCCCGCGAATCGCCACGGCGTGCCGCCGTCGATGACGGCGTGGCCGGGACGGGTGGTGAGCGTGCCGCGTGTGCCGAAGATCGATTCCTCGACGCGCCCGTCTGTGCCGTCCTGCTGGCGACAGAAACTCAGGCACCGGCGGCCGTCGGCGTACTCGTACTCGATGGCGAAGTGGTCGAAGATGTCGCCGTACTTCTTTTCGGTCCGGACCTGACGACCACCCATGCCGTAGGCGCGCTCCGGCGGACCACCCATCGCCCAGTTGATGACATCGAGGTTGTGCACGTGCTGCTCGACGATGTGGTCACCGGAAAGCCAGCAGAAGTAGAGCCAGTTGCGGCACTGCCACTCCATGTCGGTGTACTCGGGCTTGCGATCGTGCACCCACAGCCCACCCTGGTTCCAGGCGCACCGAGCGGAGTGAACATCACCGATGATGCCGCTTCGGATCTGCTCGATCGCCTGCAGGTAACTCGGTTCGTGACGACGCTGGGTACCGGTGACGACCGACAATCGCTTCTGGCCGGCGCGCTGCGATGCCTCGATCACGGTGCGGACGCCCGCCGGATCCACCGCCACGGGCTTCTCAAGGAACACGTGTTTACCGGCATCGATCGCGGCCTTGAAGTGGATCGGGCGGAAACCGGGCGGGGTTGCGAGGATGACGAGATCGATTTCGTCGAGCGCGAGAAGCTGCTTGTAGGCATCGAACCCTGTGAACCGCCGCTCGTCCACATCGACCCGGTCGGACCAGCCGTCGGGCCCGGTCAGCCACCCGAGCGATCCGCTCAGCCGGTCCTCGAACAGGTCGGCCATGGCGACGATCCGCGTTGAGGGGTGAGCCTCGAGCGAGTTTACGGCCGCACCGGTGCCGCGCCCTCCACAACCGATGACCCCGACGCGGATGGTCTCGTCGTTGGAGCGGTGCCACGCACCCCCGAAAGCCGGGAACGCCGCCGCGCCGACCCCTGTGATGGCGGCGGTCTTCATGAAGTCGCGTCTGGTGATGCTCATGTCATTCTCCATCTGTGCTGAACACGCCATGCATACGGCGCGAGATGTCAGCCAATCGTTCCGAATCGCCGCCACCGACCTCTGCGGTCGCCCAGCCGGTATACCCGATGGATTGCAGCGCCTCGCGCACACGGTCCCAGCCGACATCTCCCTCGCCGATTTCGACGCCGAAGCCCTTCCAGAGGCCTTCATCATCACGGCGTTTGCGGCTAAATTCCTTGACGTCGAGCTTCAGAATCCGCTCGCCCAGTGTCTCGATCCATTGTTCGGGCCAGCCAAAGTTCACGACGTTCCCGATATCGAAGTACCAACCGAACGTGCGCCGCTCGCGGCCGTCGTTGAGCTCATCGCAGTACCGCACCGCTTCGAGCGGGCTGAGCAGGAAGTTGTTCCAGACGTTTTCGAAGGCGATCTGCACGCCGAGTTCGTCCGCGAGGTCCGCAGACGCTCGCATGGCTTCCTGTGACAAGGTGTACGCTTGCTTGTAAGGCATGCTCTGATTCACGACCGCCGGGACGACCAGCACGGTAGTAGCTTCAAACGCATGGCACTGGCGGATCGCCCGCTGCAGTGCCACTCTCGCCTCATCGCGGACGGACTGGTCGGGGTGATTGAACGGTTTGGACCAGTGCGTGGAGAGGACGACGCCGTGGACTTCGAGCCCCGTCCTGCGCTGAGCATCGAGCACCGCGTCGGGTTGATACTGTCCCGGGCTGTCGAGTTCGATCCCAGCGAATCCGGCATCACGTGCGATCTGGAACTTTTCGAGCAGCGTCGTGCCGCCGGCGATCATGCCGATCTTCAGGGCCATAGAAATCGGAGAGGGCTGTTGCGATCGTCTGCCGGCGCCGAAGGCAACCGCCCCCGGAATACACGCGGCGGTCGCGCCGATCGCGACATGCCCGAGGAATTCGCGTCGAGATACGCCGATTGCCATCAGGAATCGCTCCGTCCGGGTATGGCCATGCCGGGTATGGCGCGCGAGCCGAAGGCCCATGGCTCGGCGTGCAGATCCGTGGCGTTGTTCAGGGCATCATCCCACGTCACGATCCGGCCGGTATACGCGGCATCGCGGGCCATGATCGCGAGCAGGGTGGAGTGTGCCATGAAGACCCCGTCGTTGACGGGCTTGCCGTCCCGGATGGACTTGAACAGAACATCGTGCTCGCGCTGATACATGTCGTTCGACGGAGCGGTTCCCCGCCACGGTTTCGCGCCGTCGATGGTGTGATTCTGCTGCCAGGGTTGCATCGTGCAGACGCCGTCGGCGCCGAGCAGCAGTGCGGAGTTGTCCGAGGGCGTGTTCTCCCAGTGGCGACACATGTGGTAGCCGCGAACCCCGTCCTCGTACTCGTAGGTCACGGAGAAGTGGTCGTAGACGTTGCCGGTTTCCGGGACATCGGGCCTGGCCTGTCGCCCGCCGACGGCCCAGCACCGGACGGGTGGGGCATCGCGCATCGCCCAGGCCTGCCAGTCGATGGCGTGTACTGCCTGTTCGACGATGTGGTCACCCGAGAGCGGGTGGAAGTAGTGCCAGTTGCGCGTCATGAACTCGGCATCAGACCACTCGGCCTTGCGGGGCTTGGGCTTGATCCAGCCGGTGGTGTTGTATGTGGTCTGGATCGCTCGGATATCGCCGATGCCGCCCTCGTGGAGGCGTGCGAAGGTCTCACGGACCTGATCCTGGTAACGCCAGCAGAACCCGGACATCACCGCGAGCCCCTTGTCCTTCGCAAGGCGGGCCGATTCGAGCACGGATCGCACTCCGGTGCCGTCCACAGCGACCGGTTTCTCGCAGAACACATGCTTGTTCGCATCGATGGCGGCACGGAGGTGCTGAGGCCTGAAGCCGGGCGGGGTGGTCAGGATGACGACATCCACGCCGGAAGCGATGACTTTCTCGTAGCAGTCGAAGCCTTCAAACACGCGCTCCGGCGTCACGCGAAACTGGTGCTTGAGCGTTGCCTCCGGGTCGTCGGCGTACTCGGCGATGTTGCTCTTCGCGGCTTCCAGGCACGGGGTCAACCGCTCTCGATACAGATCGCCCATCGACCACAGCACGGCGTTCGGATCCGCGCTGAGCGCCTGGATCACCGCGCCGGTGCCTCGACCGCCGCAACCGATGACCCCGACTCGCAGCAGCTGTTGGTCGTCGCGCATAGAACGGGTGGGGCGTGCGAGCAGCGAAGCGCTCGATCCGAGCAGGCCCGCCGCGCCGATTGCCAGGCTCGCGGCGTTGAACTGTCGGCGTGTCCAGTGGCGATCACTCATCATCTTGCTGCTCCTCTTCATCGGGTACTACCGACTCGGTGACGAACCGAAACCCCACCCAACTGCAGTCTGCGAGCCACCACTGGCTCTTGGGGATCTGCGGATCGCTCGCGTTCCACGAGCGTTCCTGTTGTTGTTTCGACGTTGGTGTGCAGTTCTCCGCTGCATCACGGTAGCTGCCACCCATCGCGACCGGGCGTCGTGACTCGGCGGTCACCCACTCCGCGACATTGCCAAGGGTGTCGTGCAAGCCGTGGGCGTTGGCGGGCTTGCGAGAGACCGGGTGCGTCGTGAATTCTGCGTTGCCGCTGTGCCAGGCGACACCATCAATCGGCTCGGGACCGTGGCCGGCGAACTCGCTCCATTCGGACTCCGTCGGCAATCGGAACGTCAGCCCGGTCGACTCCGACAGCCACTCGCAGAACGCCTCGGCGGCGCTGCGTGTCATGCCCATCGCCGGGTACCCGTCGTGCCCGAAGCCGCGATCCGGCGGGACATAGGGTTTGCTCGGACGCGAGATGCCGTCGGTATCGGGTTCAGCGTCTGTTTCGTCGAGCCGGTAGACGAAGATGTCGTACAGTTCCCACGGCACTTCCGTCTTCAGGACCCAGAGGGTCTGTTCCGTTTCCCGGTCCGGATCGAGGTCGCATCGGACGAGTTCGAATTCGACTGTGGTGTTCGGCACACGCACGGTATAGGTTGTCTGTGTCGCCTCTTCGACCGGCGAGGCCAGCAGCACGGAGGCAGACAGGATGCACAGCAGAGTCACGAATGTTCCGGTCCTGCTCAGCATCGTCGCCCTCTCTGTCCTTCCGCTGATCTCCATCGGGTGCTCCGCTCCCGGCGCGGGGCGATCCCCCGTATCTGACCAGACTACCGATCAGCGATTCGAGTACACAAGGGTTTTGATGGGGACGCCCTGCCGGATTGTCCTGTACGCCCCCGATGAGGAAGCGTCCGTCAGGGCGAGCAGGGACGCCTTCGAACGAATCGTGGAACTCGAATCGGTCCTCAGCGACTATCGCCAGGATTCGGAAGTCTCGCGTTTGTCTCGGGCCCAAGCCGGTTTGTGGCACCCCGTCTCGTCGGATCTGGCTGAGGCGATCCAACTGAGCCGGAGCGTTCACGAGGCGAGTCACGGGGCGTTCGACCCCACACTCGGGACTCTGACCAAATTGTGGCGACAAAGCCGGTCTGATGGCCGACTGCCTGATCCGGAGACTCTCGGGCTCGCCCGCTCGCGGGCCGGGCTGCACCTTGTCGAAATTGACCGGTCCCGACGCCGGATCCGCTTCGAGCGCGCGGGTGTCCGATTCGATTTCGGCGGGGTCGGAAAGGGAATCGCTGCCGACGAAGCCATGACGGTGCTACGTAGGCACGGCGTTCGAGCGGCTCTCATCGACTTCGGCGGCGATCTCCTTGCCGGGCACGCTCCGCCCGATCGCCCGGACGGCTGGCGGGTCTCCGTGGAGGACGGACTCGGCACACGACGGGTGCTCCTGCTGACCAATCAGGCCGTCGCCACTTCCGGCGACCTCGAACAGTTCGTCGAGATCGACGGCGTCCGTTATTCGCACATCATCGACCCGCGCACCGGGCTCGGATTGACGGAACGTCGTGCTGCGACGGTCATTGCACCGAATGCGGCCCTCGCGGACGCGCTCGCGAGCGCGGCCTGTGTGCTCGGTGAACAGCGGATGGGCGGGGTGCTCGCTGCTTTCCCGGAGGCCGCGATATCTATACAAACCTCGGAGTGAGACCGAATGACAACGCGCACCGCGAAGGTTGGTTGACGCGTCTACGGTTTGATGTGAAGACGTATTCCCTTGATGTCATCCTGCAGCAGGCCAGAGAATGTCGGTTGTGCGCTGATGCACTGCCTCTGGAGCCGCGACCGGTTCTGCAGGCATCGGCGGAAGCCCGGATCATGATCATCGGGCAGGCCCCGGGGCTCGCGGCACATGAGACGATTACGCCGTGGAACGATCGGAGCGGGAACCGCCTTCGGGATTGGCTGGATGTCTCGCGAGACGTCTTCTATGACCGGTCGGTCTTTGCCCTCATGCCGATGGGGTTCTGCTACCCGGGTACCGGCAAGGGGGGAGACTTTTCGCCGCGACCCGAGTGCGCGCCGGCGTGGCACGACCGGCTGCTTGCCGGCATGCCGCGTATCGAACTGATGGTGTACGCGGGCAGTTACTCGGTGAACCGATACCTCAAGGGACGGTTTCGAACGCTGACCGACGCGGTGGCGTCTTGGCCGGAACTGCTTCCTGAAGAAATCGCGCTGCCGCATCCCTCGCCGCGAAACGTGCTGTGGATCAAGAAGCGCCCGTGGTTTGAGGAACAGGTGATCCCGGCGTTGAGGCAACGCGTACACACGGTGCTCGATTCCGTGTGAGGACCTCCAGACCGCCACGTACATACTTTCGTGGCTCAGTGACTTCTGTTGACGACCACAGAGCCTGCCTCGGCTTCGCCATCCTCTCACGAGCGTGGCAGGCCGTTGAGAAGGGGATGTGTCCGAGGGTGGAGCCTCAAGCGGTTGCTTCGCACGGCCACCGTGAACACGGTGGCCCTGACCGACAACGGGTTCGTGTTCGGCATCCTTGATAGGCACGAGTTGCTTGAGGCTGCGACGGATGCGCGGAGCGATATCTCCACACTGCTCCCAGCAGACTCGACGTTTCAAATGCGCTGGGCGGCCTGATGGGGCGCGAGCCTGCCCTGTTGATGGCGTGCGCACAGGTTTCGTCGAGATCATGCCGTGACAACGGCGGGCAGTATGGAGGCGTTATGCCTCGGCCAGCCCCTCGCGGATCGCGAAACGCATCAGTTCGGTCCGGGTGACGATGTTCAGTTTCTTCATGATCCGTTCCTGATGGCCGTCGATGGTCTTCGGGCTGCGAGCGAGCTGCTCTGCGATCTGGACGCGTGACAGCCCTTTCCCGATCAGGCGTACGATCTCGAGTTCCCGCGACGTGAGCGTCTGCAGCGGTGTTTCGACCGGCATGCCAGACGGCGGCGTCGTCGAAGGCGTGCACCTTCGCGTGCCGACGCGTTCGGAGTGGCCGGGCATGCAGTGCATCCTGACCTTCGGCGTAAGGATGAACGTGCCGGATGTGCTCCGAGCAACCCGCTCGATGCCATCGACGATGTCGTTCAGTTCCTCGCTCTTGGAGAAATAGCCGCTCCCCCCGCACTTGTATGCGGCCGCGAGGTAGCCGTCTCGGATGTGGGCGCTGAGAAAGACGAACGGGATGCCCGGGTGCTCGTGGCGCACCCGATCCGCCGTTTCAAAGACATCCGGGCCGGGCATCTCGATATCAAGGAGCAGCACATCGGGCGAGCACCGCTCGATCTCCGCGAGCAGCCCCTCGGCGGATTCCAGATGACCAACCAGCGTGATGCGTCCATCCATCGCGAACCTCGCTCGCAACCCTTCGATGAGCACCGCGTGATCGTCGACACAGATCACCCGAACGCCGTTTGCGTCGCGATGAGATCCGATCGGATTCTCGCCCCCTGACTCGCGTGTGGAATCACTCTTTTTGCGAGCCTTCATGAGGCGGTCTCCGTTTGGTGGCATTGACTGCCCATCGAGAGGGCCTTCGAGATGGCGGACTGAATGGTTGCGAGGTCGTCTGATAACTCGAGGGTGACGGGGTTCAATGCGGTCCACTCCGGGGGGGTGTCCGAAACTCGATCGAGGAACAACACGAGCGGTCGATTCGGGGCGTGACGTCGCCACTGACGGACCCATTCGAGGTGCTCGCTCCTCGAATCTGCGATGCAGATCGAGGCGTCGAAAGCCTCCGGATCGGCATCACTCACCCCCTCAGCGTCGAGCATTTCGCGTATCAGGGATGCCAACCGCCCGGCGGGGAGCAGCATCAACGCGGTCATGGCGGCTTGAGATCCGGGCGCAACGTCCGACCCTGAGGCGATCGGCAGTTGGAGCGAGACCGTGGTGCCTACGCCCTCGGCCGACTCCATGGCGACCGTGCCGCCGACGCGCTCGACGACGCGGCGCACGAGCGCGAGCCCGAGGCCGGTCCCGAACCCGCGTGTCTTGGTCGTGAAGAACAGATCGAACGCGCGCCGCCTCACGTACTCTGACATGCCTTTCCCGGTATCGCTGACGGCGATGCGCACCGAGGATTTACCTGCTGTTTGAATCGTTTCCGCAGTGAAACAGACTTCTGCCGGTTGTTCGGGTGCAAGCGATTCTGCACAGGCATCGCCCGCATTTGCGATCAGGTTCAGCACGGCCTGCGTGAGCGCGTGCGCGGAAACGCCGACAGGCGGGAGGTTCTCGGGCAACTCGACGCGGAATGCGACGTGCCGAGGGAGGGCCTTGGCGAGAAGCACCCCCACGCTGGTCCACCAGTGGTGCAGGTCCACCGTGTCCGCGTCGGGTGACGTGACGGCGCCGGGTTCCGTGTCGAGGACAAGGAAGTGCAAACCATCGGCGAGTTGCTGTAGGTAGTCGATGGCCGCCCTGATCGATTTCATGTGCGCGGCAAAGTCCGTGCAAACGCCGCTGAACTCCATCACGCTCAAGTGAGCACGGACGGGCAGCAGCACGTTGTTCATGTCGTGCCCCAGCCCGGCGGCTAGCGTGCCGATCGACGCCATCCGATCGGCCATCCGCATGTGCAGGAGCGCCTCCTGGAGCGCCGCCGTCTGCTCCGCGAGTTGCTGCTGGTACCGCTCACGCTCCTCGATTTGGGATCGCTCCTCGACGATCTGCTCGGTCATATCCCTGAGGATGCCCACAAAGAGCGGTCCGTCTCCCGGTTTCGACGTGCGCGACACACTCAGTTCGATGGGGACAAGCGACCCGTCCTTGTGCAGTGCGTCGAACCGCCTGGGTCGACCGAGGAGCTTCGATCCACCGGTCTGAATGTAGCGATCGATGTAACCCTGATGCGCTGACCGATGGGGCCCCGGCATGAGGATGCTCACGTTGCGCCCCAGCAACTCATCCGCCCGCCAGCCAAGAAGCCGACGGATTGAATCGCTCGCGCAGAGAATCCTCCCGGTCGCGTCGATCGTCACAATGGGATCGAGCGTGGCGGCAAAGGAGGCACGCGCGACCACATCCTGCTCCTCGGCGATTCCCTGAGGCAAGTGAACCTCATCGTCGGCGACTTCCCGGTGAACGAATGGGGGGTTCGCGATCTGTGTCTGACGCTCTCGCGACATCCGGCCGTCAGGGTGGTGGTCGTTCACTCCTCCCATTTTACCTCCCTCCACTCCGAACCGATTCGCACAAATTCTGATTTATTCGTCTGAAATGCGCAATGGAACCTACACATCTTGCCTAGCTCCATCGCAACACCAAGCCGAACCGTTTCACTGATAGGGGAAGTTTTCCCGTGGTGATGCTGGAGAGCCGGTGCCATGATTCTCACGTGGAATCAGGAACCCGGTTTACCGAAGGGTGCAAACCGTGAGAATCACCATCCGACCACGAGCTGAGCCGCAGCGTGAGATCGACATTACGACGCGTCTCGTCGCGGTTATTGCTGAGGAGTTGCACCACCTCTATGGGGGGAACGATCTTCTCAACTGGCTGGAAGCCGAGCAGCAACTCGAAGCCATCCTTTCCGGACGGCTTGTCGACGCTCAACGGCGGATCGCGGAGACGCGTGAAGAAGAACCTGCGCAGGAATCGAGCGAACGTGCAGCCGAATCGGCTCAGTCAGTGTGCGGTGCAGGATCCGCAGCGCCGGCAGATCGTGTCTACCGGCGCGATCACCGGTTTGTGGGGCGCGCGTCCTTACGGCAAGCCGCTCGTGAGGCGGCCGCAAAAAGCCCCCCGTGTCGTTCGGGTGCGGAGCGTCCGTATGGCGGGTTCATACAGAGTGATCCTCAGGATCGTGGGCATGCGAGACAACGAGTGTCGCGAGCGAGTCCTCGGAGCGATACGGATGACTGAAGGCGTCGAGGATGTCATGGTCAGCCTCGTCCGAGCCATTGCGATCGTGCGCTACGCGGCGCCTTGCAAGCCCGACCGGTTGCTGGAGACGGTAGCGCGAACCGGCTACAGCGCCACGATCAGCCGCTCGGAGCCGGAGGACGCATCATGAATCCGCGACCACCGTCCGCCCGTCACGACGATCAGGCGCGCCGGTAGTTCTCACAGCACGAGCAGGAATCGAAAGGAACACGCACCATGGCCACACTGACTCAACAGAAGCACACAAAACCTGAACAGCCCAACGCGTCGGCCGGGGCCAGCGCGGGACCGCAGGCGCAGGACACTCTGGCACGCGATCACGTCCAGGCTCGCGCCTACGAGATCTTCCAGAACGTCATCGCAAGGGTGGGAGCGGCGATCAGATGTCCGACTGGCTGCAGGCCGAGCGCGAACTGTCGGCCTCGCATGCGCTGGTGAGTACCGGAATTGAATCCAAATCGCAGCGCGAGCAGAAGCAGGCTACTACCAAGA